>NZ_CANLRP010000157.1 GCF_947493425.1 uncultured Microscilla sp.
CCAAGACTTGAAAAACGACTTGTGTATGGGTTTTTGGGTGAATTGTCTTCGAAAACCTGCCAGGATTTTTTAGCGTCGTTATAGAATCCTGGCAGGTTTGAAGCAAAGAGTAAACAAATATGAACAAGAGTTCATAAGTAATTATTTTATATATTTACTGCTCACTAGTAGGTGATTATACCTACAGTGCCTAATATTGAGTTTACTCTAAAAACAAAAGCAATGAACAAACTATTTTCTATATGTATAATGGTGGCGATACTTGCTGCTTGTGGCAGTAAAAAAAATAATGAAACTGCCAATAACACCCAAGACAGCAACAAAACAACTACTAATAATGAAGCAAACACCAAACAATCTTCCACTAAAGTAGTTGCCTTTACCAACATCAAACCCGAAGCATTCAAGCAGTTGATGGGCACTAAGGCAGGCATTGTGTTGGATGTACGCACCCAGGCAGAAGTAGATAAAGGCAAGTTGCCCAAAGCAACCAATATTGATTTTTACAAGCCTGATTTTGACGACCAGGTAGCCAAACTCGACAAAAGCAGGCCTGTGTATGTGTACTGTGCTGTAGGCGGACGTAGTGGAAAGGCAATGAAAAAAATGAAGGCAGCGGGTTTTAAAGAAGTATATAACCTGGATGGTGGTTTTGGCGCCTGGAAACAATTGGGCTATACGATTGAAAAATAACCAATGGATAAATATTTAAAAGTAATTGCAGATTCTTTTACAGGTTATGCCAATTATTTATGGTATGAGATGACTCATCCATCGTGGCATAACTATTTTTATTACCTCATAGCAGTTTCTTTGCTGGTGTTGGTACTAGAGGTGGCGGTACCCTGGCGCAAAAACCAACCCCTGCTTAGAAAAGGGTTTTGGCAAGATACTTTTTATATGTTTTTCAACTTTTTCTTGTTTTCACTGGTAGCTTACAATGCCATTTCCAATGTATTTGTGGAACTGTTTAAGGACTTTTTGGCAATGTTTGGGGTCACAAACCTAGTAGCCATTCAAGTAAATAGTTGGGCGGGCTGGCAACAGTTTTTGTTGATGTTTGTTCTTGCCGATTTTATTCAGTGGGGCATACATGTGATGCTACACCGGGTCAATTGGATGTGGCAGTTTCATAAGGTGCACCATTCGGTAGAAGAAATGGGGTTTGCGGCACACTTGCGTTTTCACCCGATGGAAACCATTATTTATAAGGGTATTTTGTATGTGCCGCTTACCATGATAGGGTTTGGGATCAAAGATTTTTTCCTGCTGCACGCCTTTACTATTCTCATTGGCCACCTCAACCACGCCAACATTCGTTGGAACTATGGGCTACTCAAATATATATTTAACAACCCCCATATGCACATTTGGCACCACGCCAAACACTTGCCTCAACAACACCCTTATGGGATGAATTTTGGCATTTCTTTGAGTATTTGGGATTATTTGTTTGGTACGGCTTATGTGCCTCATTCGGGCAAAGACATCCCACTTGGTTTCGACGAGGTAGAACAATACCCAGAGACTTTTTTAGGGCAACTCAAAGAGCCTTTTACAAAAAAATGAGCCCTTAGGTTTTGTAATCCACATTGTCAAGTAAACAGGGGCAACCGTTGCGGTAATGCCCCTTTTGTTTTTACGTTGATATGCTTGGGCATAAGTAGCGAGTAATTAGCTATGGGCTACAAGTAAGAGCAACTTACTCATCATAAAGCAGTTACACCTATTCATTAGGTATGTTTAATGCTGCCTTGGTACTTACCTACACTTCACACCCCCTCAAACAATAAGGAATGGTGAGAAATTAAATTACCATTCTTGAGGTAGAGGTTTTGTTTTGAGACGAGGCTATTTTTTGCGCCCATAGCAGCGCTACGGGCAATAAAAATAACGAAGTATCAAGGCGAAAAATCACCCCTCAGAGTGTAAATTTATTTTTGAACAATTCCTAAGGCTATTTAAGATTTTTTCTTGCCAAACTTCCCTTTGACAAAATCTTTGAATTCACCAAAACGCTCTTTAGAGGTAAACACGCTTTTCATTACTTGAAAGTAGTCTTTGGTTTGAGGCTTGACTACAGGGGGAGGCGCATCCTGTTGCATCTTGCGTGAAGCTTCCGCAATTTTGTGGTCTTCTACAATTTTATCAAAACGTTTTTGTTGCTCTTCTTTGCTGATGCCCATGAGCCGATCGGCTTCTTCGTAGCGCTTGTGGGCATCTTTGCTGTAGCCCATACTCTCTTCGAGCAAGCCAAGATTGTTTTGTACAATGGCATCGTTAGGGTCTAGCTCCAGGGCTTTGCGGTAATCGTTCAATGCCCCTAGTTTATCGCCTACAGCTGCTCTCAAATAAGCACGGCTGGCATAACGATAAGCTTCCTGGGGCTCCAGGGCTACTGCCTTGTCCATGTCTTGCATGGCTTTTTTATAGTCTTTTTGGTGATAATATACCACACCTCGTTCTGAATAAATAGCGGCAATATGAGGGGCAAAAGCAATCGCCTGGTTAAAATCGCGGAATGCCTGGTCGAAATTACGCAATTTGGTATGACTCAGTCCCCGCTGGTATAAACTTCCCACGTGGGTCATTTCTTTTGCCAAAGCCTGGGTAAATAAGTCTATAGCTTCTTCATACTTTTCTGCATTGTATAAAGTCATTCCCTCTTCAAAAAAACGGTTGTTATCTGCCATTGCTATATGTTCAAGTTTGTAATGTGTATAATGACGAATTATGAACAAAACCGCAAATTTAATGATTTTGTTCAACAAAAAACCCCTTGACCTACAAATAAGCTCAAGGGGTAAATCTTTTATGTGTGCAAAGCCATGCTACTTGGCTGCCTCTGGCTTCTCTATCACAAAACCCACGCTCATAAATCCAGTCAAGCTCATTTTAGACACTAACGCCACATCGAAAGTATACTTTCCTTTTTCGGCAAAACTATACCCTTTTTCTACAAAAGAGGTAACATCTACAATATCGCCCGCTACCTCTCCCACTAGTTTACCCGCATTATCTTTCAATCGAATCTCTTGGTTTTTAGCTGTTTTCTTGCCCGATGGCGAAGTAATGGTTACTTGTACAGTGACCGACGGATGTGCAATTTTTGCGTGGTGACGCAACACTACACCAAGGTTAAATTTAGATTGGGTGTCGTCAATTTCTACCTCAAATTTTTTCACATCACTGGCCTCCCAATTGAGTATGTCACGTTTTGCTACCTCTTGATGCTTTTCATAATACTTGGCTTTGCACGACCACATACCAAAAGACAAAAGGCAGATTGTCAATACCGAAAAGATGTTTTTCATATTGTATAAATTTGTTTAATTGATTGAACTATTATACAAATATAGGACTTGAGAGTGGAGAGAAATAATGTAATCGGTATCAAATAGAAAAAGTCTTCTTTGACAATACCAAAGAAGACTTCACTAAACTAACCCATTCTATCTGTTACTCTTTTGAGCACCCACTCGCATAAGCAAGTGGGCGCACCTGGTTCTTTCAAAGTTTTACAACTTTGCTGGGTTATACAAGCGTTTCTAGTAAGGCTTATGCAAAGCCATATTTAAGAGGTTTTTCATGGAAATGGTTTGACACAAATGTAAGGGGTTTGTTCTTAACTAAGTTGTCAAAAACTGCTATTTCAATATGTCCTAAAGCAAAGCGGAGTATTGCTGTGAAAAATGGGGACACAAAAAAACCTGTCAGGATGATATATCCAGACAGGTGTAGTTATTTTAATCAATACTTTACTGCTTGCTTTTGTATGAGTTGGGGTTATGCATTACTTTGAATCATATCGCCCAAAAAATACACCCAACCAGTGGTCACCGGGCTCCAAAAAATCGCACTTACAAACATATAAGGAACAATACGCTTCCAGCTTTCGCCATAATAAGTGGCAATGAGTGGACCACCTATAGGCATAAATATTACCGGGGTAAGAAAAGCCACCCCAGCAAGCCCGTATTTGCGCCAAATGCGCACCGTACGACGTCTGTTTTTGGTAAACAAACGCTTGGGTTTAAAATATCTATTGAATATTTTTTTCTTGATTTGTTCGCCCAATAATGACAGTAAAATGGCACTGAGCATCATCCCTATTACAGTGAGCACACAAGATTCTAAAAACGAAAGTCCGTTGGCAATGCTAATCAGCGGGCCAAACAAAAACTTGAACATACTCCCCGCTATTACGCTCAAATATTTTAGCCAAAGCTCCATACCTATTAATTATTAAATTATCTATGATAAGTAACACATAAACTTTAAAAACGGCTCTTTTTTGTTATTGTTTAAAGCTTTTCGCCAAAAGCCAGGTCGCCAGCATCGCCCAACCCCGGCACTATGTACGACTTGTGATTCATTTCTTCGTCAACATCACCCATCCAGAGTTTAGCCTGAGGCAAAGCTTCCTGCACATAAGCTACCCCTGGTTTGCTGGCAATGATAGACACAATGTGTAGCTCGGCGGGTGTGCCATAACGCAGCAACTGCTCATAGGTAGACACCATAGATTTGCCCGTGGCAAGCATAGGATCAATCAATATCAAGACCCTGTCCTGGAGGCTGGGCGTAGCAGTATAGCCTTGTACTATGTCAAAAGAATTGTCTGCTTTGTGCGCTCCCCGATAGGCTCCTATAAAAGCACTTTCGGACTTATCAAATATACTCAAAAAACCATTATAAAGGGGAAGAGAAGCCCGTAGGATAGTAGCAAGTACAGGTTGTTTTGTCAAAAGCTGGGTAGGAGCTTCGCCCAAGGGAGTTTTTACCGAGGTTTGACTGTAGGCAAGTTGCTTTGAAATTTCATAAGCAAACAAGCTCCCCAAACGCTCCATATTGGTACGAAACCGAAAGCTGTCTTGTTGAACATGTATGTCTCTTAACTCGGCTATAAACTGGTTAGCGATAGAATTGGTATTGGTGAATACAAACATATAATCAATAATGGTTCTGGGGTGCAATATACGACTAAGGAACGTGATCGCAATAACTGTCTGTTTTTACTGCGACATTCTTTTATTATGTTTCGTTACTTTTTGCGTCCGTAGCTATGGCTAAGCACTTAAAAAGTCCCTCGCCTAATGTCGAATGTCTTGGTCAAATTCGAACACTTATTTTGACCAAGTTCCTAAGCTTTTATAAAATGATTAGATTGTAGTCTAAAAGGATTATTTGGTTTGATGGTTGACGCTTTAAAAACCATTGTACCATACATTTAAAGAATCATTCAGCCCAAGCACACCTACAAGAAAAAGCTCAAGAGAAAGACAAGTAGGCAATATATTTGAATTATATTGGGATGTTCTTAATTTTAAAAGACCATAGTAATCATTTGCAACTAAAACTTCACGAACAAGTTTTATGATTGGCCTGATTACCTCACATTCTAAACACTAATCATGCATACAGTATCAAAGCCCAGAGTTAGTTTAGAGGAACGCATAGAAATTCTCAAAGATGTGGATATTTTTTCTACCACCAACGAAAAAATCCTGGCAAATATAGCCTCTAAGCTCAAAGAAGGCATTTTAAAAGCAGAGCAAGCTGTTTTTCATAAAGGTGACCAGGGCGAAGCTATGTATATTATTGCCGATGGCGCCGTAAAAGTGCATGACAAAACTTATGTGTTTGCGGTATTGCGCAAAGGACAGGTTTTTGGCGAATACTCTATGTTAGACACTGAAGCACGCTCGGCGTCGGTTTCGGGGGTAGTAAAGACCCGTTTACTCAAACTAGAGCAAAGGATATTTTATGAAGTAATGCTGGGGCAAATAGAGATTTTACGAGGTATTTTACAAGTACTCATCAAGCGGTCGCGCAGGCAAAATTACTTTGAAGAAAAACTCGCCGAAAGTAATCGGTTGATCCAAAGAAAAAAAGAACAAATTAAGCAGGAAAAAGCCAAATCAGATGAACTGCTTCTCAATATTTTGCCTGAAGATATTGCCGAAGAATTAAAAGTAAGTGGACGCTCTGAGGCACGCAACTACAACATGGTATCGGTATTATTTGCCGACATCAAGGGATTTACCACAGCCGCCGAAAAAATGTCGGCAGCCGATGTAGTCAAGCACCTTGAGTATTATTTTACTGCCTTTGACGAGATCATGGAAAAGTATGAGCTTGAAAAAATAAAAACTATAGGCGACGCTTATATGGCAGCCGGGGGCATACCCCAGCCCAATACCAGCAACTCTATAGAAATGGTGTGTGCTGCCCTGGAAATGCAAAACTTTATGCACCAGCACAAAGAAGCTCGCCGTAACTCCAACGATTTGTGCTGGGAGCTAAGGCTAGGCATCAACACGGGACCACTGGTGGCAGGAGTCATTGGCAAAAATAAGTTTGCTTACGACGTATGGGGTGACACAGTAAATACAGCCAGCCGTATGGAAAGCAATGGAGAAGTAAATAAAGTAAATATTTCGGGGGTAACCCACCAACTGGTCAAAGACTACTTTGAGTGTGAATACCGGGGCAAAGTAAATGTAAAAGGCAAAGGTGAGGTAGACATGTATTTTGTAAACCGTATCAAACCCGAATTTGCCAGCGACCAGGAGGGCCTGAAGCCTTCTGCTGAATTTATAGAAACAGTAAAAGAGATAAGGGCAGGCAAACACCAATAGTGGCAAAAGAATTGCGCGTTTCTAATGCCTGGCATTTGTCAGGTAATTACACCAAAAAATACATTATTCAAACAGATTGCAAAACAGCTCAAAGAGAAGCTTAATGAGGGAGAAACAAGGAAAGATACTGACTATTGTGTTGTTGTGCCTGATAGCACAGCACAGTTATGCACAAAAAATTCACCTGGACAGTGTACGTCAAGCATTGTTTACCACACGCAACGATACTGCCAAGGCTATTCTACGTATGGACTACGCCTTGACTTTGGTAAAACTGGATGGTACTCCGGGGCAGGTAGTAGCCTACAACAACGCAGCGCTTTATCATGCCAAGTTGGGCATTAGCATTGCCAAAAGACTCAACGACCCTAAAACTTTGTCGAAGGTATACACCTTTATGGGGCAAATACACGAAAATGCCAAAGGGGGCGATTATGCTAAAGCGGTGGATAACTATAACAAGGCACTCGAAATATTTAAAGAACGCCAAGACTCTATCAGTCAGGCAGCGGTGCTTATTAAACTTGCCAGGTTTTATTACAATTTTAATTACCTCAATACCGACTATTACGACAAGTCTTTGGAAACCGCTCAAAAAGCCATTCAAATTCTGGAAGTATTTTATCAACAAAACAAATTGAGTGACCCTTGGTTGGTCAAGTTTTCGGATATGTATGAAACCGTAGGCGATATTAAAGCCTGGAAAGGAGGTGATAACCAGGAGATTTTGAATAGTTATGAAAGATCGCACGAAATAAGGAGCAGTATTGACGATGACAAGCTCAAGGGCAAATCGCTAAAGTATGACTATATGTTGCGCTTTAGAGATTCGCAAAAAAAAGCCGCAGATCAACGCTTATGGGCAGCCGTTATTGGATTAGTGCTTATTCTGGTATTTGCGGCTTTTATGGTGTATGGGTTCTTTTTGCTACGCAAGAAACGGAATGATCTTGCCGAGCAAAATATAAAAATAGAACGCATGAATGCCGAAATTAAGCACCGAAGCGAAGAGATCATGGAACAAAGTGAACAGTTGAAACTAGCCAACGAAGAGATTAATTTAGAAAAAGACAAATCGGACAAGCTATTGCTCAACATTTTGCCCAGTGATGTAGCCGAAGAGCTCAAAGTAAACGGAAGGTCACAGGTGCGCAATTACGACATGGCTACCGTTATGTTTACCGACTTTAAAGGATTTACCAAAATTGCTTCGTTTACCGATCCGGCAGAAATTGTAAAAAATCTGGACACTTGCTTTGCTGCTTTTGACCAAATTATTGAAGAATATAATCTTGAAAAAATAAAAACTATAGGTGATGCCTACATGTGTGTAGGGGGCATACCTAACGAGAATAAAAGCAATGCTGTAGATGCTACGTTGGCTGCATTAAGCATTAGAAAATTTATGGCCGACTTCCGTACTGAGAAACTCTTAAGGGGTGAACAAGTATGGGAACTGCGCCTGGGAATCAACACAGGGCCTTTGATAGCAGGGGTGATTGGTACCAAAAAATTTGCCTATGATGTATGGGGCGACACCGTAAACACGGCAAGCCGAATGGAAAGCAATGGGGTGGTAAACGAAATTAGTGTATCTCAGGTCACTTATGAGCTGGTAAAAGATTTCTTTGAGTGTGAATATCACGGCAAAGTACAGGCAAAAGGCAAAGGAGAAATAGATATGTACCTTGTCAAAGGTATCATACCCGAACTGTCAGAAAGCTATGAAGGAATCAAGCCAAATGAATTGTTCAGAGAGAAAATGGCTGAACATGGTTTGATAGACGCATAATTTTCTGTTTTATTTTGACCAAACAGTATAATCATTTAAATTTAGCCAAATACTTGCATACTTTTTTAGATTTGAGAAGCTGACCTCACTTCATCAAACATATTTGGCAATCAGACCCTTAACGAAGACTTAAAAAGATGATAATTGCACCAAAGAAAATAGAGAAGATAAAAGTAGCTACCGGAATTTATTGGGTTCAGGTTCCAGAAGTCCGCCTATACATTTTGTGTGGCTGTCCGGCAGATAGTGTAAAGCATCTTAAAAAACGAGGGCTGATTGCCAAAGTAGAAAAAGACGACCTTGAATTTGAAACAGGCCCCAATGCTATTTTATTGTCTGATGCATTGCTCCAAAACGGAGGCTTCTCTAACCTTGCCGAGTTTCCTATTCTGCAGATGCTCTACTCACAGGGCATGCACATTCCCAAACACCCCAATAATACCGGGTTAAAACCGCTGATGATGGGAATTGACGAACAGTTGGCGGCTCAACTTGCCTATATTCATCGGGGCAATTATGGGCTCATTACCAAAGATGAAATAATGGCCACGGGTATGTCAGACGAAATGGCCGAAGAAATTATGCGCTTTAAGCTTAAGTTTGCTTTTGGCAAAATAACCACCCCTGACCAACTCGTAGATCAACTATCGCTGAATAAAGGCAAAGTAGAGATTCGGAATGGCGTATACGTGGAGCGAAAAGGTTTTAACAAATATGAATTTAGCTACCAAGACAATAGTGTAAACGTAAACCTGAACCTGAAACCCACCGAAGAATACGAAGCACCTTATTACCTGGGCTATCATAATATCAAGCGCGAGTACTTTGCTGTGTTGCACACCGGAGAAGGAAACGCCTGGGATGTAAATCGTCCCTGTATGGCAAGTGTGGTGATGTTTCAGGGTAAAATTTACCTGATCGATGCAGGCCCCGACCTCATGACCAGCCTCAATGCGCTGGGCATTAGTATCAACGAAATAGAAGGTATTTTTAATACCCATGCCCACGACGATCATTTTGCTGGTTTAACCGCTTTTTTGAAGTCTGACCACCGCATCAAGTACTTTGCATCGCCGCTGGTAAGGGCATCAGTTGCCAAAAAACTCAGTGCGTTGATGTCTATTTCAGAAGAAAGTTTTAATCATTATTTTGACGTGCAAGACCTTGCCCTTGACGAATGGAACAACATCAATGGGTTGGAGGTAAAGCCGATGCTGTCGCTACACCCCATAGAGACCAACGTTTTTTATTTCCGTACTTTCTGGGACAACACCTACCGTACTTATGCCCACCTTGCCGACATTTCGTCGTTGAAAAAACTTGATTCGATGTTCGATGATCGTTTAAGCAATGATGCTTCTTACCAACTGTACCAGAAAATAAAAGACGCTTATTTTGCGCGTACTAATCTCAAAAAAGTTGACATTGGGGGCGGCCATGTACACGGTGAAGCCCACGACTTTATAGACGATATGTCGGACAAGATTGTGCTGGCTCATACTGACCAACCCCTAACCGATACCCAAAAAGAGGTGGGTTCGGTGGCGCCCTTTGGCAGCGTTGACTTGCTTACCCCTACCAACCAAAATGTGTTGACCAAGTTTGCCTACGATTATCTCAAGTTTTATTTCCCCAATACCCCCGATTACGAACTTGCCATATTGGTCAACTGTCCTTTTATTACGATCAATGCAGGTACTACCCTGTTTCGCAAGGGCAAGCAGCCCGACCATATTTATTTACTGCTTACGGGGTTTGTCGAACTTATTTTTGAGATGGGTATCCGTAATTCATTGTCGGCAGGGTCGCTTATTGGCTATTATATCGATGACCGCGAAATAGCAGCCAAAGCTACTTGTATTACCTCTTGCTATGTGCAGGCAGTACAAATACCCACCACTCTTTACAAGGATTTTGTACGCCGCAACAACATGGTGCAAAAACTCGACGAGGTAGAATCGTTGGTGCATTACCTGGAGCGTACCTGGTTGTTTGGTGATAATATTTCGTTGCCAGTATACATCAAAACGGCCCAGTTGATGAGCAAACAATCTTACAAAAAAGGAGATCAGTTTGACCTGCGTCAAAACGAGGCATTGTATATCGTAAAAAATGGCAAGGCAATGGTAGACTCGGAGAGTAAAACTTATGTATGCGAAGATTTTTTTGGGGCGGAGGCGTTTTTTGCTCCAACAGACCAAGACTACAAGGTGTACTTTCCGGAGGATAGCGATGTATATGTGTTGCCCCTTGGTCACGCCATAGATATTCCTATCATTTATTGGAAACTTACCGAAACATTTAATAAACGTCAGCAGGATATAGACGAATAAGGAATACTCCTTTAAACTTTGACAGCATCATAGCACAGCAACAAATATAAGCCGATGTTGGCTCAACTTTAGGGCATTGGGCACTTTTTACTGACTATCCACTTGCTCAATAGTCCATAGCCCCGACAAGGGCAAGCTTCAAGCGACAAGTCGCAAGCTACACCCTGTCGGGGCTGTATACTATACCTATCAATTTTTTTGAAACTTAAAAATAGGATACCCACTAAAGTTCTTGTTTTTTTCGACCCACCTAAAGTGGCAACTTTGCACAATGTCGATCAATTCTTTTTCCTGTACAAAGGGGGCATTGCAATTTTTGTCAGGACAATTTTGAGGTGTGTCAGATGTTGCCAAACCGTCACGAATAAATAAATATCCCCCTGGTTTGAGCTTTTGGTAAATATCGCTGATCATTTCTTTTTTGTACCTAAATGCATGAAAAGTGGCATTGGTATATATCACATCAAAAGTTTGGTTGGGCAAGTTGGTTTGTCTAAATCCACCTATGGTAAGGTAGTAAGTATTTTGTTTGGGCAAAGTTACTCCACTTTGTTGGCTATAATACGCCAAAACCTTGTCTAGTTCTTGCCGATTGAGACAAATAGTGTCAACATCTTGAATATAATAAGTAACGCCCTTGGTAAGGGTAGAAATCATCACCGAATAAGCCCCACCCGATGCACCAATGTCGGCGAAGGTAGTGCCAGGCTTTAAACCCAATAGTTGCACCAATGGGGCAAACGATTTCTTGATTTGTTTTTGGCTCAATACTGCCCCACATTTATAAGGGCGCACTTTTGGGGAACAAGCGGTAAACCATAAAGAAAACAAAAGCAGAATACAAGCGTAAAATCTCATTTGATATAAGGTATATAGAGTAAAATAGTAAAAACAAGCCATCGCACAAAAGTATTTAAAAAATAACCACCCAATGAATAACACTCAAGAAATACGTGCCCAATACGATGCCGACACAATTACAGTATATCAGGCCTATGGTAAAACGATTGCCCTGCCTGCTATAGAAAACAATCAGTTTAGCCACCCTTTTTCGTTTCATCGTATGACTTGGATCAAGCCCTCTTACTTATGGCTGATGGAACGCAGTAATTGGGCAACCAAACCTCAGCAAGAGTTTATTTTGGGCATTAAAATCAAACGTGCCTATTGGGAGTACGCTTTGTCGTTGGGGGTACTCACCCACCCCGACTTAGCTATTTATGCCGATGGACTCGATTGGGAACGGAAGTTTGAACAGGCAAAAGTACACATACAATGGGACCCTGAAAGAACCTTGCGAGGTGCCAAACTTCAGGTACGCTCTATTCAAGTAGGCATTAGCCGCCATTTAATTGAGGAATATAACAACGAGTGGATCGTAGCCATTGATGATTTGACTCCGCTTACCAAAAAAATAAGTCAATTGAAAAAACAAGGAAAATACAAAGAAGCCAAACGGCTTTTGCCCAAAGAGCGGGTATATATTTTGCCCGACGAATTGCAAAAGCGAATTGGTATTAAATAGGTTTTGATACAACTACCAACATACAATAAGTCATGATTAAAGACAAGCAAATGCCTTGGGTATTGGCAGGCTACCAATTATTTGCTCAAGCAGGTCCACAAGGTTTGAAAGTAGAGGTAATTGCCCGAAAGGTGCAAAAAAGCAAATCTTCGTTTTATCATCACTTTGCCGACCTTGAGGTATTTACCGAGTTTCTGCTACATTATCATTTACACCAGGCAGCCTTGATTGCCGAACGGGAAAACCAATGTAAAAATATAGCACCCGACCTGGTGGAGGTATTAGTTGATGCCAAACAAGACTTGTTATTTAATCGTCAACTAAGGGTACACCGCCAGGTAGAGGCATTCCGATTATGTTTCGAAAAGTCGACCCAATATGTAAATGAAGCATTTTTGCAGGTGTGGGCGCTGGAGTTGGGCATTGCCCCCAAGGTGCCACTTGCGCAAAATATGCTGGATTTACTCATGGAAAATTTTTATTTACAAATTACCGCAGAAAACCTCACCCACGAATGGTTGTCTGATTATTTTATCAAGATAAAGGCTACAGTGAAAGATTTGATACAGTCTGCCAGCTAAAGCCTGAACATTGTGCCCTCAAAAAAACTACCCTACCCAAAACAACTTTCACTTACTTAGGGTAAACAAAGCAATGGTTTCGCATCAATTTTGTGGAGGGTTCCTGTTTGCCCTTCAAGGCTTTATCAATCACACAACAACTGACCAAATAGCTATTATCATGTATAAAAATATCCACGCTGAAAAAAACCATCAAAACAACAGTCAAAATACCAGTAATGTAGTGCAAAAACAGGCCAACATTCACCACACCAAACAAGGGCAACAAGAAACCATTCAAGCCAAACAACATCCCATACAACGCAAGCAAGGGGAAAATTTGCCCATTCAAGCAAAGCAACAGCCTATACAACGCAAAGAAAACAATACCGGGTTGCCCGATCACCTAAAGTCGGGCATCGAAAACCTTTCGGGGCAGTCGATGGACGATGTAAAAGTACACCGCAACTCTGACAAACCTGCCCAACTCAAAGCCCACGCTTATGCCCAAGGTACCAACATTCACCTTGCCCCAGGACAAGAACAACACCTCCCCCACGAGGCTTGGCACGTAGTACAGCAAAAGCAAGGACGGGTGCAACCTACCATGCAAATGAAAGGCAATGTACATATAAATGACAACCCTGGCTTGGAACGTGAGGCAGATGTAATGGGTGACAAGGCTGTGCAGATGAAAACAGATGATTCCCTACAGACCATACCTCAACCTACCCAAAGTAGCATCCAAACCTCCCCTATCCAGAGAGTAGAAGCCGAAAAAGCGGTCACGGGACTTACCCATTTAGTAAAAATGGTGGATAAAACTATCTTTGACGGCAATCAATTGAACAAAGTCAAACGTGGCGATTATGTGGTAATAGAAACTGATAATGCCTATGATTCAAGGCGTGGACCTAACCAAGAAACATACAGAGAGGTAGATGAGGATGGACCTCAACATTATGTTTGGTATCAGGTGGTGAAACTGAACGGGATAGAGATGGGGCCTGATGTATATATCAGAGAAGACACATTTGTTAATTTACAACCCAGCGAAAAAGGAAAAGAAGCTGCCTGGCTCACTTTTGGAGTGGATGGAAAAGATTTAAAAGCATTAAAGTCAGCCGTACAAGCCGGATATAGAAGATTTGACTGCGCAGAAGGTTATAACAATACACAAGAGCTTGCCAAAGCCCTTAAGCAAGAGGGGGTGCCAAGAAATGAAGTAGAAATTGTATATAAATTTGACCTCAACGCAAACGAAGACCAACAGGCGCTGAGTGAAAGGTTAATGCCAGTTATTAAGATGTTTGATGGAAGAATTGACGCCTTAATGGTACATAATGCCACCAATGAGAAAAAACCAATGACTGATGCCTGGACATTAATGAACCAACTAAAAACAGCAGGTTTGGTAGGGAAGGTAGGCATGGGCAATATCAAGAGTGATCATGCCCACCTACTCAAAGAACTCAGCGAAGAAGGCCACATAGACATAGTAGAAAACTCGGCAGGAAGCGTATTGGCAGATAAAGACTTACAAACTTTGATTAAAGACCTGGGGGCAGACCTGGCTTATTACGATGTAATTGATTTGGTCAAGGAAATGGCCATTCCAGATATAGGGAATGATTATGATTATATGAAAGCTGGCATCGAATCTATGGTCAATAGGTTGCAAAACATAAGCGACCATCAAGGGTTCCAGAGCAATATGATTCTGAGTAGTGGCAATGCCCAGCGACAACTAGATAATCTGGCTAAATATGGAGATGGTAGTACCAGAACGCAAGAAACAGAAAAAGAAGAGGATGTAGCAATGTATGTAGACTACTGGGTAAACTCTAAGAATTATTGTGAAGAAAATGGTCCAGAAGTAAATCTTCCTCCGGCCATTAAGCACTTCCTTAATAACACAGACTTCAACCAATTGAGGGAGACTATTAAACAATCAGACCAAAGTATTTTAGACTATGTCACAGCCAATAACGACTTCGATTTAGAGCAGTTGAAGGCAATCCGGGTTCCTTCACGTATTGGACTTAAAAAACGGTATTTAGACTGGACATTAGATTATATCCTGGAAAGGTTATTAGGGGGTGTGACCTGTAACCACCAATCAGCTCAAGAGCTAATAGCCGCACTTAACTATACCGTAGAGGAGTGGGGTACAATGAAAGGCTTCTTAGGTGAAATAGTCTAAAACAATGATGTTCATCCCTCAGGTTGAATATAGCCTTCAATCTGAGGGGTTTTTCACTCCTCCCCATTTTAAACTTACCTCGCCACAAATTTGTTATGGTTGTTCAAACAAACAATTAAACAAGACAGTATGAACAACCCTATCAAAGAAACAGCCCCGTTGGGCTTTCCCTGGCAAACCAGTGACCCTTTTTTGTTTTGTGTACATCACGAAGATTTTTACCCTGCCGGAAACGAACAGATGGGCCCTAAGGCATCGTTGACAGGCAGAAACCTGGGCAACGACTTTACTATAAAAGATGGCTTTAGGATGTACCACGGGCAAACGGTCCCTGGTTTTCCGGCACATCCACACCGAGGTTTTGAAACCGTAACTATAGCTAAAACTGGATTGGTAGATCATTCTGACTCACTAGGAGCTGCGGGGCGCTTTGGCAATGGTGATGTGCAATGGATGACTGCAGGTAAAGGCGTGCAACATGCTGAGATGTTTCCGTTGCTCAACCAGGAAGCCGACAACCCTTTTGAGCTTTTTCAAATATGGCTCAACTTGCCCAGCCACAAAAAAATGGCAGACCCTCATTTTGCTATGCTATGGCACGAAGACATTCCCGTATACCAACATACTGATACCCAAAACCTACAAACTAAAGTAGATGTAATTGCAGGCAAACTTGGTGATACTCAAGCCCCGGCACCTGCCCCAGATTCTTGGGCGGCAGACCCCGCCAATGAACTGGCCATCTGGACGATAAAAATGGACGTCAATGCGCAATGGCAATTGCCTCTTGCTTCGGCAGGCATCAACCGTCGGCTGTATTTTTATAAAGGCAATCAATTGAAAGTAGCCGGAGAAAATATTCCTCCGTATCATTCGGTACAGGTGCAAGCCAATGCTGAGGTGTTGATTGAAAATGGAGATCAAGAGAGTTTTTTGTTACTACTACAGGGCAAACCTATAGATGAGCCTGTAGTACAACACGGCCCTTTTGTAATGAATACTGCCCACGAAATTCAGAGCGCTATGCGTATGTTTCAGGCTACTCAGTTTGGCGGTTGGCCTTGGCCAGCCCACGACCACGTACACCCCCGCGAAAAAGGACGTTTTGCCCGTTTTGCTGATGGTTCGGTAGTAGAGAAAGGATAATCAACCAAATGGCGCATGAACCCACCGCTATTATTGCACTTGAGTACGCTACTTTTTTCAAAAGTAACGTCACCGCCTCAGCTCGTGTCTCCACAAGCTGATCGAAACCTTCAAAAATAATGTTCCCATCTGCTGTAATAAGGCGATTTGTGGAAACACAAACCGAGGCGAAAAAAATAACAGGGTAGAGTAGCACTTGGTTCATAATTATGTTTAATTACTCTTGAATAAATCAAAACAACATCAATTATGAAACTAGGCGCATTTTCTGTAAGTCTGAATGTCAAAGATATTCATGCATCTAAAGCTTTTTATGAAAAATTGGGCTTTAGCGTATTTGCGGGCGACATCGCTAAGAATTACCTCATTATGAAAAATGAAAAAACCTTGATTGGTTTATTTCAAGGAATGTTTGAGAGCAATATTTTAACTTTTAACCCAGGGTGGGACGACAACGCTCAAAAGACTGAGGCTTTTGATGATGTGAGGGCTATTCAACAACACCTCAAGAGCCAAGGAGTAGAGATGACCACCGAAGCCGACGAAAACACTACGGGTGCTGCCAGTGCTGTAGTAACCGATCCTGACGGCAACGTGATTTTGCTGGACCAGCATGTATAACCCTTTTGGCTAAAGCCCCTAATAAAAAGCAGTACTTTTGACTTGTTCGAGGTATTGCTTTTTTTTGTGTCCAATTGATCAAATCCTCCTCATTTTCACGAATTCCCCCCAAATTACCACTTATGCCGTAAAAACGACCACTTACGCCATGTTTTTGTGGTTTAATTTTCTTTCGCTTAGCTTTGCATCACTTTCAACCTTAGGAATTGTTCAAAAATAAATTTACACTCTGAGGGGTGATTTTTCGCCTTGATACTTCGTTATTTTTATTGCCCGTAGCGCTGCTATGGGCGCAAAAAATAGCCTCGTCTCAAAACAAAACCTCTACCTCAAGAATGGTAATTTAATTTCTCACCATTCCTTAGTACACCAGCACTATTCATTTTAACAATACACTATACAAAAAATTAGTTACAGGGTTAATTAGGGTTATTGTACCCAAAGTTCAAGTAATGCCTGGGCATTTGCTAAGGCATTACTTTTTTTTAAAAAGAAACTGCTAATGTAAGTAAAACAAAAGCAGTGGCTGAAGTACATCAGTCCACTGCTTTTTTATTTGGTTTAAAAATACTTACCGTTGATAACTCCAGACTCAAAGCACTTAGCCCAGTTTATTGCCCGACAAAAACGACTTTACGTCCATGCGTTTTTTACCTTCCAGCTTTAAATCTTCTACAGCCACAAAGCCATCTCCAGTCTTAAAATACAAATATTTTTTGTTGTCAGTTACATACTCTCCTGGCTGCTTTACCTCTACCCCTTCGGGCAGCTGGGGGGTGGCAAGACTGGTTTTATAAATTTTACAGTTTTTACCCTGAAGCATTGTCCACGCCGCAGGTATAGGTGCAAGCCCCCGCACCAGGTTATGCACTTGTTCACTGGTTTTGTTCCAGTCTATTTCACAGGTTTCCCTAAATATCTTGGGGGCAGACGGGGTTTCTTTGCTTAGGTCTTGAGCTGTTTGCGGATACTTTCCTACTTGAATTGCCCTGACTGTTTTGAGCACCAAACCACCGCCAATATTTTTAAGCTTTTCGTACATCGTGCCTATGTTGTCCTCAGGCAAGATCGGTGCTTTTTCTTGAAAAATAATATTGCCAGTATCTATTTTTTGCTTCAAAAAGAAGGTAGTTACGCCCGTTTCTTTCTCACCGTTAATGATTGCCCAATTGATAGGAGCAGCTCCTCTATAATCAGGCAACAAAGAGGCGTGCAAATTAAAAGTACCTAAAGGAGGCATATTCCATACGGCTTCGGGCAACATTCTAAAAGCCACCACAATTTGCAGGTCTGCCTGATAGCTTGCCAGTTCTTCTATAAACTCAGGAGCTTTGAGACGTTCGGGCTGTAACACTGGAATGTTATGTTCTAAGGCAAAATCTTTGACTGCCGAAGTCTTTATTTTATTGCCTCTTCCAGCGCGTTTGTCAGTAGCCGTTACTACTGCCACTACGTTGAACCCATTGTCTACCAAAACCTTCAGACTTGGTACCGCAAAGTCGGGCGTGCCAAGAAATATAATGCGCATATTTTGTATGTTGTTGAACTTGGTAATGATTTAAAAATGTACAACCATTGGATAATTTCGTGCAAATTAAATCAAATTCTTGATATTACTTGTACATTTTAGTTATTTTGAGTATTCAAAGTAAAGAACACATTCGCAATGACTGCTAGGTTTTGATGCAAGCTTCACGCTTGGCTTGTGCTCTACTTGCCAACAACTAAACCAAGCCCAAGTTGAGGGTGCGCTCTTTAGTATTATATTATAAGTTTTTACCACCACCCAACACCCACTTTTTTCAATCTTTTCTGCCTATACGAATATCAAACCTCCAGTATAACTGGGGTACGCCTGCTGGCTAATCGTATATCTTTGCAGTGTTGGGAAGTTCACAAATATGGAATTAAAAGATACACAAGTATTGGACAAGCAAAGCATTTTAGCGCTTTTCGACAAACAACCTGATTTTTTGGTACACTTAATAGCCAACCAATACCCAATCAATGGCGATTTGTTATACTCCTACCAAAATCAGTGGGACTGGCACTTTTTGAGCGAAAACAAAGACCTCAACTGGTCGATGGTGATGCTTGACCAATACCGCAACAAATGGGATTGGGGACTGAGCATGAACTCTGGTTTTCCGTGGTCGCTGGAGTTGCTCGAAAAATACGAAAATGGTTGGGACTGGGGCTTTTTAAGCCTCAATGCGGGGTTGCCCTGGAACGAGGCTTTGCTCGATAAATACGCTGACCGCTGGGATTGGGCTTTTTTGAGCATGAACAGTGGCTTGCCCTGGAGCGAAGAGTTTTTGCTTAAGCACAAAGATAAATGGGACTGGGTAAACCTGAGCATGAATAGTGGGCTCCCCTGGAGTCTGACTTTTTTTGAAAAATATTTGCCTCGCTGGGACTGGGATTACCTAAGCACCAATGTAGGCTTGCCCTGGAACGAAGATTTTTTTGAGACTTATATAGACCATTGGAACTGGCGCAAGATTAGCAATAATCGTGGGGTACCCTGGAACAAGCTATTCTTTAAGCAATACTTTGGCAAGTGGGACTGGCAGAAACTCAGCGAAAACCCTGGCTTGCATTGGTCTGAGCAAATGTTTGAGGCTTATATTGAAAAATGGCACTGGAGCAAACTCAGCGAAAACCCTGGCTTGCCCTGGAGTTGGGAGTTTTTGATGCGCTACGAAAAAAAATGGAGTTGGAACGACCTAAAAACCAACACTGGGGTTTACCAAAACATTTTTGAAAATACCCTTAACGATGACTTGGTACACGAGATAATGGCAAGGTATAAGTCGCTTACCTATTCGGCAGATGATTGGTAGACCAGGTACAAGATTTTAGTGACAAGCGACAAGTTTTATTGTGTCCATGCCTGAAATAGGTTGACCTTGGGTTGACAATTAGACACTTTTGAACAAATTCAATTGATTTGCATTATTC
>NZ_CANLRP010000158.1 GCF_947493425.1 uncultured Microscilla sp.
TTCTCCTAAGTGCATTGCTTTTTTGAAGGTAAAGATAAAAATTAAGAAGAATATTCCGAAGTAGTGCGTTTAACCTAGAAAAAGCGCCTAAAAAATGCATTTTTCATTAAATATTTGTACATTTTAGTACAAAAAAAACCTGATTAAAAATGAAAAAACAAATATATCCTAATAAAAATATTAAGCCTGCTGGAATTACTCAAAATAAATCCTCAAAGACGCCTCAAGGTGCCTCCTTAAAACCGCCTCCTTATGGCATTTATGTAGCTGATAATCCAATACTTTTAAAGAGGAGAGATGATGTTGTAAGCAATAAAACTAGTACTAATAGAGATGATTTAGTAGAAACTTATTGGGGAACTTGGCGTTTTCAAGTTCAAGAAGCCCAATCAGGTTCCCAAACTGGCATTAATGTAGTCTTAGAATTTGTTCCAAACCCTGATAAAGTTGATGCATCATTAATTGAAATGGTACAAACAATACGCATGAAAGAGATGGGTAAGATCAATTATTTGATAGATACAGATTTAGAACATCAAAGTTATCGGAAAAAGCATAGTATTGCCCCCGAAGACGCCATTAAACTAAACAATCAAATAGCTCAAACAGACGCTGGAACTCATATAGATGCCTGGAATTATGATAGTAATCCTCTCTATCGTTTAGAAGGACAAAAGGGGGAAACCAAGCTTACACAGGGAAGAAAAGTAGATACTGAACTTAGTTCGTATCTAAGCGCACCAGGGCGTTGCTACAAAAAAAATCCACAGGATAAACAAAAAAGAATTGAGCCTGCTCGGGTAGTAGATATTCCTGGGTCTACCTTTAGCGGGATTCCTGTTAATAAACGTGTGAATTCTTATCAAGTATTAGAAACCACAGCTCTAGCAGTAGCAGGTAAGCAAAAAGGCCGTTATTATGGGGCGGTGCAATGGGGTTGGAGCATAGATAGTAATGGTAAGTATAAAATGTTACCTTTAAAAGTAATATCTCAAGGTGCTCCTAGTTCTTCATTTTTCAAAGCTTCTGAAATCTGGAATAAATCAAAAGCTATGGATTTAGAGGGAGACAAGGAAATAGAATACAATACAATCAACTTGCCCATAATGGATGTCAAAGTATTGAATCAAAATAATGTAAGACTAATGAGCAATCTAAAAAAAAGAGGAGCTTCGCTTTTGGCTACTCTTGATAAGGGGACCCGTTTCAGGATTTTAAATCATAGTAACTTTTTCAAAAGAAAATACAGTAGAAATCCAAATGTTAATTCAAATCAAATGCGCGTTGAAATAGTAGATGGGGAACACACAGGTAAAAGTGGATTTATTAATGCAACAACATTGTTACTAGATGAGAGTACTACTTGGCGTAACCAACAAAAGAAAAAATAATGAAGCGACAATTAATTTTAGTTTTAGTTCTTGTGAAACTTGGGTCTTTCTCTACTATAGCTACTGCTCAATACAATAGTAAAAAAATAGCAGACTATTTAAAAGAATATAAAGATCATGGCTTCATTTTTTCTCCTGATAGTATTTGGAACGGGTATTCTATAAATCGTGATTTATTAAAAATTATTGTGCATCCTAAAATTAGCGATCAGGCTAAATTGTACATTGACTTAAAGATCTCACACAAACTGTATGGTACATCATACCTTACAAAAAAAATGAAGGAGACACTCTCTCAACTCTATGCTAAGGCATTACGTAAAGCTTGTCAAGAGCCTTTTGGGGGCACTATTAATAACAATGAATCTTGGCCTTGGGGATATATTAATGAGCGCTTTCTATGGCGTGGTCCAGGAGCGCGAATTGGGCAACTTGGTAAAGCAATGATAAAGGCATTACGTCCTTTGTTAGATAATGACTGCCTGATTCAATTGAACACTTCTTATACCCACAGGAATTTAAAGGTACGAGTCAAAGACTACGCAGCGTATTATATAAGTCATCTACAAGGAAATCCACTTCTTTTAGGAAAGTATAAATCTTTTATAAAGCGGGATTTATTAATTCGTCAGCTAAAAGACACGCTGTCAAAAACGCTTCTGAGATCAAAAGAAGAGCTATTGGCTGACTTTATTATAAAAAAAAACAGGAAAATGATCTGTCAGAGTCAATAAAGGATAGCTTGTGGAAAAAACATAATAAAACTCTATTAACGCTCATTACTCACCCAGAAATTGATGATCAAATAAAACTTTATGTAGACTTAATTATCGGAAATCGTCAATTTAAGCTTACTGCCTTTGATAAACAAGCAAAACGAGAACTAGCTCGCTTATATGCCAAAGCATTGAAAATGACAGGTTATTATCCTCAATGGTTTTATAGTTCTGGCAACTCTTGGGCATTCATTGCCAGTGATCATCTTGGACTTGGTCCTGGTGTACGAGTTATGCAGCTAGGAAAAATCATCATCCCAGAACTCACTAGTTTGTTAGATGATAATTGTATTATTTATTCTCGTCGAAATGCCAACCACTTCAGGTTTAGAGTAAAAGATTATGCTGCATTCCTTATTGCTCGAATCAAAAAAATTCCATTGTTTTTAAATAAGCATAAATCTCCAAAAAAACGGGATGAATTGATAAAAAAACTGAAAGATCAATTAAGTAGGTAATTGCTCTAGATTAAAACTGATGCATACATAAACACTGAAAGTCCACTTTATCTTCAAAAAATCGTACCGAGCATCTTTGTGTTTAATTTTTCTTTCATGTGGTCCCTTTCACATGGGGATGTCTATTATTTACGGCTTGCCCCCGAAGTACAATGTCTAGTAGATAAAGGTTAATTGCTTGTAAGGTAATTAACCAACCAAAAACACCCCGCTCAAAAATAAAAAATGAACGAGGTGTTTTAATTTTATGTGATGCGTCAGCACCGTCGACTCTGGTCTGAACGTAAGCTTTCCCGACTACTGGCTTCCATTTGCTGATTTAATAAACCGTTAAAAATCAACATATACTGAAATTGGTAACTTCTTGAAAGCTTTAGGCTGTAAAATTTCCCAACTAACCCTTCTTCTTCGTTTCTTTCTTCGCCGCTTTCGCCAAACCCTTTTGTCTTTCTTTCCAGAGTTGGTTAAACGACTTAGGTGCTACTTCTATGTCTTCGCGCCTCTTTCCCCAGGTTTTCTTGAAAAAGCGCCTAAAAAATGCATTTTTCATGTGAGCACTGCCCAGGTTCATTCTACTACGTTTTTTCATACCTATTTTCCAGAGCCTAAAGCTAATGCGCTCGCTGCGGGGTGCCAGTTTTTGCTTGGTGCTTTCGTGCCTATTGAGCAACAATTGTTTGGGAATGTCTATTTTTACCGGGCACACCGCAGCACAAGCCCCACACAACGAACTGGCATAACTCAAATGTTTGAACTTTTCCATTCCGGCAAGGTTAGGTGTGATGATTGACCCAATAGGACCACTATAAGTCGTATTATAGGTGTGCCCACCAATGTTTTTGTACACCGGGCAGGCGTTCAGACAAGCCCCACAGCGGATACAGTTCAAGCCTTGGCGTTTTTCGGCGTCAGCCAGTAGTTTCGTTCGTCCATTGTCCAGCAACACCACATACATTTCGTCCGGACCGTCAGTTTCATCTTCTTGACGAGGTCCGCTTACAATGCTATTATACACTGTCAGGCGTTGCCCGGTACCACTGGTAGAGAGCAACGACCAAAACAAGTCGAGGTCTTGCATAGTAGGTATTACTTTCTCTATGCCCACAATGGCTATGTGCACTTTAGGAAAAGTAACCGACAAACGGGCATTGCCTTCGTTTTCGGTGATTGCCACACCACCCACATCAGCTACCAGGAAATTGCCCCCAGTAATACCAATCTCTGCGTCGGTGTACTTTTCGCGCAACAATCGTCGAGCCGTGAGGGTAAGTTCTACCGCATCATCGGTTTTGGGGGTTTGAAGTTTGGCGTGAAATATATCAGAAATATCTTCTTTGGAGAGGTGCATGGCGGGCGTTACAATATGATAAGGTTTTTGCCCGGCAAGTTGTACAATGTATTCGCCCAGATCAGTTTCTACTACCTCTACCTTGTTTTTTTCCAAAAACTCATTCAAATGAATTTCTTCGGTAGTCATCGACTTAGACTTTACCACCATTTTTGCCTCGTTTGCCTTAAAAATCTTGTCGATTTCTTGCAGGGCTTGTTGGTGGTTTTCTGCCCAAATTACCTTTCCTCCTTTGGCAGTAAAGTTTTTTTCAAACTCAAGTAAGTGAGTATCCAGACTGTCTATAGTCTGGGTTTTTATGTAAGCAGCCCGGCTGCGTGCCAGGTCATGATCATCGTATTGGGTCAACCCTTTGTCTACCGAGGTATGGTAGCGCCCCATATTAAAGCTAATCGTATTTCTATGCTTTATATCGAAAGCCTTTTTTTCGGCTGCGTCTTTAAAATCTTGTTCCAGACTCATAATTTCAGTGGCAATGAATGAAATAGTCCATAGCTTTTAGTCGATAGCCTTTCCGTGAGCATAAACACCTATTAAGTCTATTTTGCCCAAAAAGCATAAAAAGCATTGGAATATTGTGAATAACAAACTTACTACTAAAAAGTTATAAATGCCAATGGTAGAAGGCTCGAAGCTTTTTAATTATGAATGGTTTAATTACGAATTACGAATGGGTGCGAAGCTTTTTAATTACGAATGGTTCAATTACGAATTACGAATGGGCGCAAGCGATGCTAAAAGCCTATCGTAGTTCAAAAAAAAGCTAAAAGCTCCCTACAAACAGTTAAACAAAAGCTAAAGGCTAAAACTACACAGAAGAACAAAAAAAGCTAAAGGCTAACGGCTAAAGCTACACAGAAGAACAAAAAAAGCTAAAAGCTAAAGCCCATCGTAGCTCAAGAAAAAGCTAACCTGAGTATTGACTGATAACTTCCAGGCTTTTTGCTTATGTTGTTTAGGTAGCTTAATTTTACACTATGGAAAAGTACAGAGAAATATTGCTGGTATTGAGCAGTTTGGGAGTGTTAGAGAGTATTTTTTTTGGGTTATACCTGCTTACTATCCAAGGCGAACGCAAACTTGCCAACCGACTCTTATCTATCCTTATTTTTGCCCTAGCCCTACGCATCGGCAAGTCTGTTTTGCTTTACTTTTCCGACGATTTGCCCGATCACATCCGCAACTTTGGGCTGGGCGCCAAACTTGCCATAGGTCCTGCCTTGTACTTATATGTAAGGGCGTTTATCGAACAACAGCGTTTTCGTTTTAGGGCTGTTTATTTACTACATTTTGTGCCTTTTTTTATCTATGCCCTCATTGCTGCTTACGTTTCCAACCATACTGCTTTTGCCCCTTATCGCTTTATATTGCTCCAGTTTTTTATATACCTCATTCTTGCATTAGGGCATTGGCGTCAAGCCTTGCAGTCATCGTCATTGCAACCACATGAGCTTCGTTGGGTACGTAACCTTACCTTGGGTATATTCCTGGTTTGGTTGTCTTATACTTTGCATTATGTCAGGGTATTGCCCTATTATATTACGGGTGCTTTGATGTACTCCATAGTGGTATATGGGCTTATTTATGTAGCGCTCAAGCGCAATAGCCTATTTGTAGTAACACCTGCTCCGGAAAAATATAAAAACTCTAAAATTGCTCAAGACAAATCGCAAGACTTGTTGGAGCAGATTCTTACGTTTTTCGATACCGAACAACCTTTTTTAGATCCAGGGCTTACCCTCGACAAGGTAGCACAGAAACTCCATTTGGCTCCTCGTACCGTATCACAGGTAATCAATGAGCAACGCCAGCAAAACTTTTCTGACTTTATCAACACCTATCGTATTGGTCAAGCCCAGGTACTACTTCGCGATGCCCGATACCACCAACATACCATTGCCAGCATAGCCTACGAGAGCGGTTTCAATTCCTTGTCGGCATTTAATACCGCCTTCAAAAAAAACACCCAAACCACTCCCTCAGCTTTCCGGAAATTGGCAAAAAGTGGCTGAGTACCATCAATTTAGTTTAGGCTGCTTGCCCATGGTAAATACAATTTTCCCCCCGTTTACAATATCACTATGGGTCAGGTAGTTGCGCTTGATCTTTTGATCATTCACTTTTACCCCTTGTACATATACGTTTTCTTCACTTTGGTTTTCGACCACAATGACCAGTTGCTTCCCGTTTTCCAGTTGTAAGGTAGCTTTTTTTATCAAGGGGCTGCCAATAGCGTATTGGTCAGACCCCGGACATACCGGGTAAAACCCCAGCGAGCTAAATACATACCAGGCAGACATTTGCCCGGCATCGTCATTGCCACACAAGCCATCTACTTCATTGCTATACATTGTACGCATAATATTACGCACTCTTGCCTGTGTTTTCCAAGGCTGGTTAGTCCAATTATACAAGTAAGGTATATGGTGTCCAGGCTCGTTGCCGTGTACATAGTTGCCTATGATTCCATCGCGGGTAATGTCTTCATTTTTTTCAATGTATTTGTCATCTATGGGCATAGTAAACAACGAATCAAGTCGTTGGCTGAATTTGTCTTTGCCGCCCATCATCTCTATCATGTGGTCAATTCTATGAGGCACATACAGCCCATAGTTCCAGGCGTTGCCCTCAATAAATCCTTGCCCGTGAGTATCCATTGGGTCAAACTCAGGCTTCCATTTGCCATTGGCAAGTTTTGGACGCATAAAGCCCACCTTAGGGTCGTACAAGTTTTGGTAGTTTTTCGAACGTTGCAGATAGCGCACAGCTGTAGCGGTATCTTTTACTGCCTTTGCTACCTGGGCTATGCACCAATCGTTGTAGGCATACTCCAGGGTTTTCGACACCGACGAACTACTTTTATCTTCAGGCACATAGTGAAGTTGCATATAATCGCCTATTCCGTCAAAATACGTGCGGGTAGAGGTGCTTATACAAGCTTCCAAGGCAAGTTTTTTGTCAAAGTCGCCCACATTTTTGGCTATAGCATCTGCTATGACCGATGTAGCATGATAGCCAATCATACACCAGTTTTCATTGCCATAATGGCTCCAGATAGGCAGCATTCGGTGTACGCTTTGTTTGTAGTGTGCCAACATCGACTTGATCATGTCATTGTTGCGTTCAGGCTGTAAAATATTAAACAAAGGGTGCAAAGCCCGGTAAGTGTCCCACAGCGAAAAAATGGTATAATTGGTGAAATCTCTTGATCGGTGTATCTCCTGGTCGAGCCCCATGTAAGCGTCGTCTATATCTTCAAACACCACAGGACTAAGCATGGTGTGGTACAAGGCTGTGTAGAAAGTTTCTTTATCGGCAGGGGTGATGGTTTCTACCTGTAGTTTGCCCAACTCTTCATTCCATTTTTCCTGGGTTTCAGCCCTGGCCTTGTCAAAGTTCCAGTGAAGTAATTCTACTTTGATGTTTTTGAGCGCCCCTTGAGTACCTGTTGCTGACAAGGCAAACTTTACCTTGATTTTTTCGTTGGCTTCAGTGTCAAAATTAAAATATGCCCTCAAATTACGCCCTGACATTTCCGGAAAGTTTTCTTCTTCGTTAAACCTGCGGTAGAAACCTCCATATTGCTTGCGGTCATATTTTTTGTGCCCATAACTCTTAAAGGGTTTAGAAAACTGCATGGCAAAATACAGCCTTTTGTTGCGTGCCCAACCCGTAGTTTGGCGGTAACCTGTCACAGTAGAATCGTTTTCTATGCGTACAAAAGTCCACACGTTTTTATCCGGAAAATTGTAAATATTGTACACCAAGTCAAGAATAATGTGCGCACTGTCGCTCTTAGGAAAAGTATATTGGTGAAAACCCACCCGTTCGCTTGCGGTGAGTTCTGCCTTAATATTGTAATTGTCTAATTGCACGCTATAGTAACCCGGTTGGGCTTTTTCGTTAGCGTGCGAATACCTGGAATGCCAACCTGGGGTTGCCTTGCCACTGTCTGTTTTGCCTGGTTCGAGGTGCAGTTTTCCAGTAGTAGGCATCACCAAAAAATCGCCCAAATCTGAATGGCCTGTACCACTGAAATGCGTATGAGCAAAGCCAAAAATGGTAGAATCGCCATATTGATAGCCAGCGCAATAGCGGTAAGTTTCGCGGTTGTATTTACCATCAGGAGTCAGGTAAGGCTGTATATTGGTTGTGGGGCTGAGCTGCACCATGCCAAAAGGTGCAGTAGCCCCCGGAAAAGTATGCCCCATGTTTTTGGTGCCCACTAGTGGGCGTACATACTTTAGCAATCCAGTTGTCTTTTTTTTATTTGAGCCTGGTGTTTGTGCGCCTGTTGTGCCCGGTTTATTGGCAGGCTGGCAAGCTGTAAATGCGGTGATTATTCCCCAAAGCAGGTATAGAAAAGTGTAATTGAAGTGTTTCATTGATTTTTTGATGGTCATTCAAGTTGCAATTGTATAAATACCAGCGCCCAATATAGAGAACACATAGGGAAGTTCAAAAAAGAACAGGTGAGTTGGTTTATAGTAAACAACATATTATGAAGTCAAGCAAAGTTAAAAACCTCTCTAGCCGCAGAACAAAGTGCAAATTTTGGCAGGTTTTTCATCGTTCAATCAGAGATTCCACAAAGCGGAAAAAACAGCTGCCGTCTTCTTCGGCGTGATTGATGGAAAAAGTTGTTATTTTATTAATCAGCACCCCTTATTTGCAACCATCGCCTTGATTTGTTCAAAATCTTCTGGGGTGTCAGCGTCAAAAGCAGCCATTGGCAAATCAAAATAAGTCAATTGATCTAAGTGCTGCTTCATCACCTTTTTTGCTCCAGTTTTCCCTTTTAGCTGTAGTAAGTGTTCAAACAGGGCACGTTCAAATATGGCAGGTACCCCAAATGTACCACTATAAGCACTTGTGACTATAGGAGCAGTTTTTTGCTGATATAACCTAAGCATATCATGCAGCTTTTCTGCACTCACCAAAGGTTGGTCGGCAAGTAAAACCATGGTGGCTTTTGCCAAAGGGTTTATCTCCAGTATTTTGTTCATTCCTGTGGCAATAGAGCCTCCCATACCACTTGCCCAATCTTTGTTTACTACTGTGTGTACCCCTTTGCCAAAAGCATTCACCAGCGGCTGGGTTTGGGCAAGGTATGCCCCCAACACTACTACTACCGAGGTGGTGGGCAAGGTGGTAGCTTTTGCCAAACAAATCTCCAGTAAGCTTTGTCCATGGAGTTTAAGCAACTGCTTGGCTTGCCCCATACGGCTTGCTTTACCCGCGGCCAATATCATAATATCTAATTGAGGGTTTGTTTTCATGATAAGTTATAATTAAACAAAAATGGTTTTGGGGATAGGTTTTGACCAATTGTCTGAATACCAATCATTAATCAACCGAAGCTACAGCTTGCTGTGCTGAGCTCTGCTTCAGCTAATCCTGTAAATCTTAAAATCACTTTCATCTTAGTATAGTTGTTTGTTTAAAGTGCCGAAAGGCTGTAGCTGCTCTTATACTGATCCATATTGGTACTTTCTTGTGTTTGCACCTGCTGTGGCGCGAAAAATGGTTTTGTTATAAAGTACTGTTGACCAAGGCTCAGCTAAACTATTCGAACATTGGCAAAAGTTTATAGACTCAAAAACTACTCATTCTGTCAATGAGTCGCGAACAATTTACGCACAAAAGCTTTTTTCTGCTTTAAAAAATCCTACTTTAGTAAATTTGACAGAAATAAGAATTTTGATTAACATTGAAAAACAAAAATGCATAGTTCAATGAGCACTACCATTCTTACTGCAGAAAGTTTTCACGAGACTCAATGGGCAGGGGGGACTACCACCGAGTTTTTTATTTACCCCAGAACAGCGGTTTATAATCAACTCAACTTTAGCTTTAGGCTAAGTGCGGCTACTGTACAAGCAGATACCTCTGAGTTTACCTCATTGCCTGATGTTTCGCGGACACTAATGGTGCTCGATGGCACTATGACCCTTACCCACGAGGGGCAACACACTAGTCATTTAAATAAGTTTGACACTGATATGTTTGAGGGAAGTTGGAACACTACTTCGACAGGACAATGTACCGATTTTAACCTTATGACCATGGGCGATGCCCAAGGTACGCTTGAGGGGTTGGCAATTGATAAAAATCAAATCATAGATTACCCTCTTAAAACCTCCTCCAGTTGGTTTTTTATGTATGTATATGTGGGCAAGGCAAGTATTTACATCAACAACGAAAAGCATACGGTAAACCAAGGCGATGTATTGGTGCTCGAAAGCCCCAGCCTGATCAGTTTGCAGGTAAAAGGTCGCCAAGACAGCGAGTTGGTTTTCTGTCATATTCAGGCTTAATATTTGCCTTTACAGTTAAGCCATAACCCCACTGTATATGAACAACGAACAAGTTGCTATCAAAACCATTTACTTAAGCATAGCAGGCAATACCTTGTTGGCAATTGTTAAGTGGGTAACCGGATACTTTGGGCATTCTTACGCACTCATTGCTGATGGTATTGAATCTACCAGTGATATTTTTGCTTCATTGCTGGTTTTGTTTGGACTGCAGTATGCCAATCGTCCAGCCGACGAGAACCACCCTTATGGACATGGACGTGCCGAGCCACTCATTACTTTTGTTGTAGTGTTGTTTTTGGTAGGCTCTGCCGTGGTGATTGCCTACAGCAGCATCCGCAATATTTATACCCCACACCCGCTCCCCAGTCCTTATACCCTCATTGTATTGGGCGCCATCATTGCTTTCAAAGAAACCCTCTACCGCATTGCCAGTCGCAAGGCAAAAGAAGTCAACAGCTCCTCGCTCAGGGCAGATGCCTGGCACCATCGCAGCGATGCCATTACCTCAGTGGCTGCTTTTATTGGCATTTCGGTGGCTTTGTTGTTGGGCAAAAACTACGAAACTGCTGACGACTGGGCGGCTTTATTTGCTGCCGGGCTTATTTTGTACAACAGTTACCTTATATTTAGACCTGCCCTGGGCGAAGTCATGGACGAGCATTTGTACGATCCTGTGCTGCAGCAAGTGAGAGAAGTAGCGCAAGAAGTAGAAGGGGTGTTGGATACTGAGAAATGCCTGATAAGGAAAATGGGGCTTAAGTTTTATGTAGACCTACATACCATTGTAGACGCTGAAATTACGGTGAGGCAGGGGCACGAAATAGCCCATAAGCTCAAAGACACCCTCAAAGCAAAAATACCCGAACTTGCCGATGTACTCATTCATATTGAGCCTTATATAGAGGAGGTAAAGCGAGCTAAAGACCAAAAAGAGTAGGCGTTGAATTCCTTTAAAGCCAGTCATCAAAATCTTTGGCAACTTCAAGCAAGTAAGATCGGTTTTCTACTTGGTTAAGCATGAAGTTGGGTAGTGACCCAAGCCCAAACTTTCCCCCCAATATCCCAGTACACACCGAAGCCAGTGAGTCTACATCACCCCCTAGGTTTATTGCATATTGCAAACCTTCAAAAGCATTTTGGGCATGCTTGAGAATATATACTGTACTGATGGCAGTGAGCATGGCATCGGAGGGTAAACCATAGATACCCGGTAAAAAACGAGGGGCAGTGATCGGCTGTGTACCACATAGTACTTCATAGTGTGCGGTCTGTAGGTTTTTAGGAACAGGCAAGGCATCGGCTTGTGCCAATAAGTTTTCAGTTTCAGCGTCTAAGCCCTTGATTTGTTGTTGGCAATATCCCATCAAGTTAACCGGAGACCCCTCTTGCTTCAATAAAAAATGAGTTGCTTGGGCTACTAATATACTTGCTACATGGGCTTTGGGGTGGGGGTGAGTAGCGTTGGCATTGACTAGAGCATAAGGCGTAACCAAATGCATGGGAAGTAACCCTATAGGCACCACTCGCGATACAGGCGCATTACCCGGATAGGGGCGGTTTTGCTGGAAAGCTCGTACTTCGTCTATAGTCATTTTACCATCAAACACCCATTGCATTGAGCCATGACCGTTGCGTCCAAAACCATTTTGAGTAGTCCCCAATTGGTATTCTTGCCTAAAGCAATCGTATAATACATCAGGAGTAAATGTTTTGCCTGACATCAAGGCTTTCACCAAACCTATAGTCATCTCTGTGTCGTCGGTATAGCTCCAGGCAACATAGTTTTGGGTAAAAGCGTTGATTGGGGGAAAGTTGGGAGGTAAAGGAGACAAGTGGGCAGCAATAGAGCTTCGAGCATTAACAAGTTGGCTAAAATCAACGTTTTGTTGTATCCAGTGTCTATCCTGAAACTCTACCCCTGCACCAAAGGCATCACCAATGGCAATGCCTAATAGTATATCTTGAAAGCGTATCAACTTGCCACAGTTTCTTTTTGTTTTTCTTGTGTTTTGGTTACTTTTTCAGGTACCAGCCTGACAATATGCAATGCATCGAGCACCTTTATTACCACAAAAGTAGGATCTAGCTCGTGCCATTTGAATCCAAAGTTAGCCCGGCTCCCGTTGGCGTGGTGGTTGTTGTGGTAGCCTTCGCCCATCATAAACACATCGAGTGGCATAATATTATGGGCAGTGTCTTGCACCTCAAAGTTACGGTAACCATATTTATGCGCAATCCAGTTGATGATCACCCCATGCAAAGGTCCCATAATAAAGTGAATTGGCAAAAACAGGTACATCCACCAGTACTCGGCAAACACTACATAAAAAGCAATGTAAGACAGTCCCCACAAAATACGACTGATCCAGTTGTTGCCCCAACTGTCGAACCAATGCCATTTAGGCAAATCTTTCACGAATCGATCTTCCAGGTCAACACGCTTATTGTAAATGTCCATGTATACATTTTTGCTGCGCCACATCATAGCAAAAGGGCTGGCATCGTAAGATGGTGAATGAGGATCGTTTTCGGTGTCAGCATAAGCATGGTGCAAACGGTGCATAGCGCCGTAAGCATAAGGGCTCATGTAGGACGATCCTTGCGTAATGTAGGCAAAAACGAAAAAGTATTTTTCCCAAAAATTAGACATCGTAAACATCTTGTGAGCGGCATAACGATGAAGGAAAAATGTTTGTGAAAACAGGGATAGATACCAGTGGGTAGCTAAAAAAATAAAAATAATCATTCCTATAAAGTTTTTCTTGACGTGTAATTTAAGTTAGTTTTTTGATAGTTGTTGCATAAAGCACCATTTAAAAAATAACCATCTTAACTTATTTGCCATTTAATTGATTTCCAAAAGTAGGCTATTTTTAGGATATAGGTACAAATCACCTTTAAAAAAAATAAAAAGCACCTTATTTATATCTCAATGATTGACCTACCTCCAAACCAAGCTGCAAGGCCTTTTGTTCTATTTTGTCTAAAGAAAGTTGTGGAAACTTTAGTTGCAAAATGTTTTTCAGGTAATCATTCTGAGGGTGCGAAAACCGAACAAGAGTTGTATGGTATTTTCTTTTCATAAAATTGTTTACCCAAGCGTAAGCAGTAGGCTGTTTGCGTTGTAGTTTTTTCAAATACCTTACTACCTGCTTGTAAGGCACATTTGCTACCCTTAAGTTGCCAAAAACTGCTTCGGTAGTAGCGCCTTGGGGTATCATCAGCGTAAGCGCCTGCACTTGCCTTTTTACTTTGTTTTTGCGGGTATATTGCGTATAAAATTCGTGCATTCCTACCAAATACAAACTGTCAATATTTACCTTGAGCGTGTCATTACCTTGTATATAAGTCAGGTGTTGTTCAAAATCTCTTAGCTGCATTTTGTTAGCCTTTCGGCGAATAAAAGGCGCATTGGTGTGGTAATAAGCTCGTATTTTTTTTGCTCTAATCCCTTTGATCAAAGCTGCGCTCAACGAGAATGCCCCTTGATTGTATGCTTTATTGGAAGCTTGCCTTAAGTCTAGAGCTTGCCATAATGTAGTGCGTATTTTTCGTTTGCCCAATGGCATAAAATAGGGCTTAAGCTGCAAAGCAGTGTCAGGATTAAACCGAGGTACTTGCTTGCCATATACTTGAGCGTACATTAGATGATTAAGCGGTAAGGCTACCCGCCGATTATTGCCCAGTCCAGCATTATTATACATCATTTTGCCAGCATACCAATGCCGTTCAAGTGCCTCGTGCATACCTATTAACTGGCGTTTTTTTAGGGCAGGGTACCAAACAGCCTCCAGTGCCTCAAAGTGACGGGCACGGATCGACTTTCTAAACCTTCTTTTAAGGTACTTGCGTATCTGGGCATATTCAAAAGTAGCAATAGGCAGGTTTTTGTTTTGGATAGGGTTGAGGTAAAAAATACTCAAATACTCAATTTTTTCATCAAGTTTACCCCGTGTTTTATCAGTATCAATCATCAGTTGCAACTCAACTAAATGCATATCGGCGGGGCTTACCTCTACCGAGTCGCCCACTGCGTTGTCATAGTACTTGAGTCGTTGCCGAAAAGCCCCTGGTGTCATTGTGCGGACAGTATGCTTTGGGGTAGAGAGCGCATAGTAATAAGGGGTGATTTTTTTTGCTAAAACACCCGCTATGAGCCAGCGCCCCAGCTCTTGCTGCGGTAGCAAGTATGCCTGGTTGCGTGCATCGTTGAGCCGTATTTGGTAGTGCAAGCTAATCTTTACTTTATGAGCACTTATAGGAGTAATTCTGGGGGTGTTTTGTGCCTTAGCCCAAGTAATCAATAGCATAAGTAGACCTGCCGTCAGTAGTTTTCTCATAGTATAATGTTTAAAAAAGTGCTACCACCAGAGTATAATAGCTTGTAGTCAAGCCTCCTGCGGTTAAAGCTTCACATTTAGCATGTTAAGCCAAGTTATTCTACCATAGTTATATTTCATAGTTTTTCTGCATAAAAAATCCCGTCTGGCTACTTTGCCAAACAGGATTCTAAAATATTTTAGTTATTAAGCTGATGCCACTTATCGGGCGTGAATAATGACTCGCTTAGTCAAGACATCATCGCCCCATTTTATTTGTAAAATATACACACCTGGAGGCAAGTGAGATTGGTTGACTTGTATTGTCTGTGCGCCTTTGTGCGGGGTTGGTTGGTGGTACAACACCTGCCCATGTACATTGGTCAGGCGTACCAGGGCTTTGGCAGGTAAGGCAGGCAAAGCTAACTTAAATACCCCCTCCGAAGGGTTAGGATACAGTTTTATTTGTTGTTTGAGCCTCTCTGCTACCCCTACTGTAAAACTATTGATGACGGTTAGGTTTTTGGTGGTAGTAGTTTTACACCCATTGGAGTGAGTGGTAGTAAGGCGTATGGTGTAATTGCCTACAGTGGTAAACAACTGGAGCGGGTTAGCTTCTGCCGAAGTATTGCCATTGCCAAAATCCCATTGATAAGCCGCCACCGCTGTATTTGTGTTTTTAAAGCTCAAAGTATCATTTACCCCACCTATGTCCAGAGTATCAGTACGGGTTACTATAGCGTCGGTATTGCCGCTACAATCTAACACTACCAAAGGTTTAACAAACGAGTGAGTACAGCCAGCCGCTGAAGTGGTAGTAAGTTTGACCTGGTAAGTGCCTGCTGTGCTGTAGATTTGGGCTGAAGGCGCATTGCCACTAAAAGTTTGTCCATTGCCAAAGTCCCAGTTCCACTGGTTGGCGCCTGTACTTAGGTCATTCAAGCCCACCGTTCCGTTTACCTCTATAGTATCTTGCGATAAAGTAAAACTGGCGGTAGGTTGGGTTACATTTACAATGACCTGTTTGGCGGCACTTGCTTCAAGAGAGTCTTTGTTTACTATATAAAAAGTATCTGTCACACTTACGTTATTGATGCTGAGCGAACGCCCGGTATGCAGTGGTAAGCCAGGGGGAGGCGCAGCGTAAAACTCAAAGGTAGTGCCGTTAGATGGGGCCAAAGAGATACTACTGCCTGGGCATACCGTGGGGTTGTTAAGGTTGGGCAAAGGGGCTGTTTTGGCGATCAAAAACTGCTTTTTCGCGTTATGACTCACTGTTTTAAGGTCGTTTAGGTTATCGGCTACCATCAAGGCAAAAGCCACTGTGCGGGTTTCATTATGGGCAAGGTTGCTCAGTTGTGCCCCTACTACATGTGATACGTCAGCGTTATTGGCGGCATTGTTGGTACTCAAATCAGTGTTCGACAAGGCGGTAAACTTTTCGGAAGTAGTAAAGTCACCACTAATATTGAGCGTGGCCGAAGAGTTGCTGATGGCACGGTAGGTAGGCGTTTGGTTTTGGGTAGTAAGCAACTTTATCCCGGCATAGGTGCTGCCATTGTGCACATAGCCAAAGCTACTATCGGCTTCCCAAGCCACCGAATTATCCTGAAAGTCGCCTATGTTCCAATCGGCAAATATGCCTGCATACAAATGGCTGATCGTGGTGCCGCTCACGTTCCGTAGTTTGTATTCTACAATAATAAAATGATTTTTATTCGTACCCCTCCAGGCGCGGGTGCGTTGTTGCACTTCTATATTGATCCGTTCTGTATTGTTAGTTATATCTTCATACACTGTGGTCACATCCTGTAAAGTATCATTATTTATTAAATACTGAATACTCGATTGCGCAGAGGTAAACTTGTCATCACGGGTAAGACTAAAGTTAGTTTCGGTGGCTTTTACCCGGTTTGACACCTTGCTATTGCTTGTGCCCAACATCAAGCCTGCTTCGCTCAGTATAATTTTTCCCTTGTAATTGAGCCCCAGGTTAAAAGTAGCTCCAGGATCATCGTAAATTCCAAGCCTGCCTACATCGTTTATGCTAAGCTTTAGTTCATTGGCAGTGAGGTTGATCATACGATTACCCGAAGTAAAAGTAGGGTTGAGGGTCTCGTAAAAAGACAAGGTGTGCAGGGTAGTAGCGCCATCTTTGAAGGTAAGCGTAAAAAACGCCTTGGTATCGGCGGGGGTGTTGGCGGCTATGCTCAAACCAAAAGGCGCGGCAAAATTATCAATAGTGCTCAAGGTGCCTACTGCCCCCAATGTGGCCGTGTTTTGACTCAGGGTAACAAAAGCAGAAGTGGTGCTCAACTCTACCTGAAGGTTGGCAATTGCGGTAAGCTGATTTTTGAAACTACATACCAGCTGAGCGGTAGTACCTGCTTTGGCGAGCGGATCTTTGAACGAATGAGTAGACAAAGCAACAAATTTGGGGTTTACCTCAGTCAGTGCCTGGTGTATGTCTACCATACCCGACCCCAGCTTGCCTGTGTAGCTACTGTTGGCAGCCACACCGTATACCATACTGGCGTTTGCTGTAGCGCGCAGACGGGCTATTACCTGAGCCGCGTTTAGGCTGGGATACTGTACCCTTACTAAAGCTGCTGCACCAGTGACTATAGGAGCCGAAAACGAAGTACCAGCAGCATCAATTACTGTATTGCCCTTGGTCAGTGTTCTTATACTTTGCCCAGGGGCAATCAGCCCTACTTTTTCGTTAAAATCAACTGTGCTCATTTTTTCGTCGGTCTGATTGGAGCCCGTCACGCTCAGTACAATGCCTTCATAAGAAGCTGGGTACCAATAACGTTCTGTTCCAGTGGTAAAAGTTTCAATATCTTGCCCGGCAGCGGCTACCAACACCACGTCATATTTTTCTACAATGGCAGTCAAAAAATCACGTTCAAAGCGACTGGCTTGCCCTGGACGCCCCCAAGACATATTAATTACTTTGGCTCCGTTGGCGGCAGCGGTTTGTACGCCCCCCCAGGGGTTGGTCAGCTGCCCTGTGTCGTCGCTTGCTTTTACCGCAATATATCTACAGTTATAGCCTATGCCTGCGATGTTGAGCGCATTGTTGGGAGTAGCCGAGGTAATGCCCAGTGCCTGGGTACCGTGCGCGTCTTGGGTGCCAGCATAAGTCAGGTTATTATCGCTTGAAAATACATTGCCTACATCTATTGCCCCAAAAAAATTGCCAGCCAAATCGCCGTGTGCTGCCGGAATAGTCAAGTCAATCTCAAAACCAAAATCAACTACCCCTATCAACATCGAGGGTGTTCCCTGTTGTACATCCCAGGCTTGCTTGGCTTTTACCTTGTCCAGGTAATATTGGTTGCTGAGTTCTGGGTCGTTGGGGTTGAGCACAGCCTTGGTGGAGGGTTTACCCTTGAGCGCTCGAAAATTGGTATATACTGGCTCAGCATATATTACCTGTGGGTCTTGTCTAAGTTGGCTAATGGCCTGTTCCAGGTTTACACTCAAAGGTAGCGACACAGTATAAATACCTGAAAGCCGCATCAAACCATTGCTGGCTAGTTCGTTTTTGGCAAGTTTATCATCATTGGCAGTGGTTTTGGGCAACAACCCATGCGGAAACTTCTCAACTGGCTGAGTCGCCTTTAGTTCGTTCAACATTTTGGGTTGTTGGTAGCTCAAGGTCTGGTTACGCCCATAAGTAGGTGCTTGAGTGGTGGCAGGCTTTAGTTTGTATACTATAGTACCAGGTTGGTAGTCTTTGACACTGGTATGGGAAGAAAAACGAAAAGCTCCTTGTTGGGCATGGGTAGAGAAAGCAATGATAAAAAAACAATAAATGAAATAAATGGTCTGCTTCATAAACGACTTAAAAATTCAACTATACGTGATTAATTTTATAACTATACGAAATTGATCATCGACAAGGCTCAAGTCGCCGTAGTTTTTTGCTTTATCGCAAGTCTTTTAGTTTATTAGCGTTAAAATAGCTTATTTTTCAACGTTAAACTCCCACAAACAGTGTTTCATACCCTACCCGACGGCTCAAAAATGTACTATGAAGTACAGGGCAACCTTGATGCAGACAAAACTTTGGTTTTTTTAGGTGGCTTGTCACAGTCTACCATTGCCTGGGGAGGCTATCTGCCCAAACTTAAAGAAAACTATCGAATTGTCTTGGTCGATCTCATTTTTCAGGGACAATCTGATGCTCCGGCAGAGGCACGTTCATTTGAAGACCACGCAAACGAAGTAAAACACTTGTTAGATGCGCTCAAATTTGAGAATGTTTACCTGATTGGCATTTCGTACGGTGGGGCGGTGAGCCTACGACTCCTGGTCAACTATCCCGATGCAGTCACCAAAAGTATCATTATGGCATCTTTTGCCCACAAGCCCCCCATGTTCGACGCCTTTGGGGTGTCTTGGTTTAGTGCTTTGCAAGCAGGAGGCTACCCGTTGATGCTAGATGTGATGTTGCCTGCGGTATTGGGGCGTTCTTATTTTGAGAACCCTTTGATTCCTATAGAGGCGATAAAAACTGGCAGAAGAGATTTGCACTTGCCTACTACCAATCTGATGAAACTGATGCAGGCAACTGCCGAAAGTGGCGACTACCGAAAGGAATTGGCTAAAATCAAAGTTCCCGTAAGGGTAATAGTAGGGGAGGAAGATATTTTGTGCACCCCGGCCATCAATCAGGCTATAGCCGACCATATTCCTAATAGCGACCTGAAACGCATACCTAAGGCTGGTCATACGCTCAACCTGGAGGCAATCCCCCAAACCATGGAGTTGATCATCGATTTTGTAGAGAGTACAGTGACTGTGTAGGGGTGAGGTAGCAGTAAGTACTCTACCCAGCTTTTGACTTCGTTGAGCTCAGCACAGTAAAACTGCCCGATGAATCGAGATTTAGAAATAGATTCGGTTTTTCAAAAGTACCATCATCGCCTCAGCTCGTGTCTCCACCATAGCCGTCAGGCTAATATTTTTGGTTGTTCTATTCAATGTATGATGAGTAAACCTTGGTTTCTATAGTGAAAAAATAGTTTGAAAGCTGCTTTGTGATA
>NZ_CANLRP010000159.1 GCF_947493425.1 uncultured Microscilla sp.
AGTTTTGTAGATAATGAGTACATATTTAGCCTCATAATGGTCATTTAAATTGTCATCACTAGATTTTATACAGAAGGTATTTTATTATAATTTAATTATACTTAATTATGTTTTTAGTTCATTTTAACGCTTTAAATAGTGTTTTTTTATTAGGTGAGTAAATGCCGCTTTGCGGGAATAAAAACATAATCATAGTTTTTTTATGTATGTAATATTATTAGTAAAATTTACGATTTTAAATGAAATAATGAATTGTTATATCAGAATTATAAAAATTGTTTTACTATACACACTCTTTATATAGTAAAAAAATGCCTTGAATAATCTTTGAGGTGTTCTAGCACTAAAGTATATAATATGATATAAATGTACAGATGACCTGAGGGGATGATGGCTACCAGCATATTGTCAAAATCTGAATTTGAGATGAGGCTTTACCAGGAGGCGTCAGTAATTTAGGGTTAAATGCTGTATTTTAGTTAGCAGGATAAAGGAATGAAAAGTGATTACTGTTGAAAGTAAACAAGCGAATGTTTGGATAGGAGACAACTCAAAAAAAGCAAAAGGTGAGAACCTTTTGCTTTTTTTGAGTTGTTGTTACTTGTCTTCTTCTAAACAAATGTTAGGCTTACATTCCTAGTTTTGCCAAACGGAAACCTACACTTAAAGAAAGGATTCCTAAAAAACCTTTTACGTCTTTGTTTTTGTAAACACCAGTAATGGCAGGAACAGAATAGCGCAGATCAGCTTCTAGCCCCATTGGTAAAGTAAATCCAACACCTGCTTCAACTGCAATGATAAAAGGTCTTACCTCGAAGTCGCCCGCATCAGAAGATAATAAGTCTTGTGTACCTTCGCTGCTGATAGAAGGTAGATCAATACCGCCTATTTGTGAACGAACTGTACCAGTAGTTTTTTGTTCAGCTCTGGTTACAAATATGAAAGAAGGGCCTGCGTAAACTCTTACAGATCCTAGCTTTGTACCAAGTAAGATAGGGATGTTGAAAGCGTCCATAGTAGATACGCTGTTGATATTATTTGTAAGAGAAGCACCACTTACACCATAAGTTTGAGTATTTTTTTGCTTCAGTTTAAATTGACCATAGTTAAGCTCACTTTGCAAAAACAAGCCGCCAAAGTTAATACGAGCCGTTCCTCCAAATACATAGCCTAAGCCAAAACCATCTGAGTTGTTTTTGAATTCTACGGGGCGCCCCTGTGAAGCATTGGCAGGAAAAGTAGTATTGCCACTCGTAAGAGTTATACCACCACGTAATCCAATGCTAATACCTTTTTCTCCGTCATTATTTTGTGAAAAAACAACAGTAGCAGTCATGCAAATTAAAGCGATAATTAATAAACCTTTTTTCATAAGTGAATTATATTATGTTTTGTATGATTAAAATTTATTTGTTATTAAATTATGTGTAATTAAAATTCTGGCGAAAGTAATGTGTTAAGTGTTAAAATGCATAATTTTCAAAAAAATATTAACATCTTAATTTTTATTTACTTCTTTCCTTATATTTTCTGAGGTTAAAGTTATGTTTAGGTACTTAAAAAAAACCTTGTTTATAGCAATTAAAGCAATAAAAACTCCATTTATACACAATAAGTGGTTGCCATAGGTAAAGGCTATTTGTTAAGCTTTAGTGTATTTTAATATAATGTGGTTTTTTTAGTAAAATAGGATATTTGTATGTGATAATATGGTTTTTTATCCAAAAGATAGTTTGGCACCCTATTGCCATAGTATGTACATTTACGTTAAAAACTAAACTTGTTAGAGAAGAAAAGGTTTTTATTTTTTTTATAAAAAACAAGAAATACCCCTATAGTTCGTCTAAAACCTCTTGTATAGCAAAAATTAATTGCTATGTACAAGCTTTAATGTTTTTATGAGAGGCAATCATTGAGCTAAAGCAAAAAAAGCAAAAGACACCTGGTCTTTTGCTTTTTTTGTTTTGAACTTATTGAAGGGTTTTGCTTAGAGAGCAAAAAGTATGAGCATTCGCTTCAGGCATGACATACAGTACCTCACTACTAAACCATTCAACAAGTTTTTTATGTAGAGTAAAATAAGAAGTGTTACAAACCAAGTTTTGCCAAACGGTAACCTACACTCAAAGAAAGGATACCCAAAAAGCCTTTTACATCACTGTTTTTATAAACACCAGTAATGGCAGGTATAGCATAACGCAGGTCAGCCTCTAAGCCAAATGGCAAACCAATTCCAACGCCAGCTTCAACCGCAATGATCAAGGGCTTTACTTCGAAGTCACCTGCCTCTGAAGTTAATAAATCTTGTGTACTTGATACAGAGGTTGTATTAATTGCTACCCCTCCAACACTAGTTACTACTTCACCAGTATTTTTTTGCTCGGCATTAGTTACAAACAAGAAAGAAGGACCTATGTAGGCTCTCAAGGGACCTAGTTTTGTACCTACTAAGATAGGAATATTAAAAGCACTCAAAGTAGACTCACTTTTAATATTGTTTGTAAGAGAAGCAGGAGTTACTGTGTACGTCTGGTTATTTTTTTGTTTTAGTTTAAATTGGGCATAGTTAAGCTCTCCTTGTAAGAACAATCCGGCAAAATTAATACGAGCCATACCACCAATGGTAAAGCCTGTTCCTAAACCGTCACTTTCATTTTTAAACTCTACTGGACGACCCTGTGATGCATTGGCAGGAAAAGTAGTGTTGCCACTAGTTAAAGTTAAGCCACCACGTAAACCAACGCTAATGCCTTGTGAAAATGAAACGCTAGCAGTTAGGCATACAAGTGCGATAAGTAATAAACCTTTTTTCATAATTTAAATATTAAGTGATTTTATGCAATAAAATATCTGTATTACAAAGTATAAACTGAAAATACGCCCAAAGGTAATGTGTTGCCATTAAAATGCATAATTTTAAGATCATTTTTACATTTAAGGAGTTAAATTAATTACTTATAGTGTTTTTTTAAAGCAATAACTTAGGTATAAATACCCTAAGTTAAAATCAAACTTTACTAGCCTAAATAACTAATAGTCAATGTATAACTATAAATATTGAAAATGTTTTACAGAAACAAAAATATGCTGTACAGTGATTTTTAACCAGATTTATGTGTGATATAAGAAAAAAAAAACTTGAGTAAGATATGTTTGAAAAATTAAATTTCTACTTTAAAAAATTAAATTCCACTCTTTTGCTATGCTTTTTGAAGCTTGTTTTTGAGAAGCAACCCTTGTGTAGGTATTTGCTGTACAAGGAAGCCTGATAAAGTTTGTTTATTGTACTTTTACAAGAAATGATTTGTTGAATAAAGAAATTTTTTTAGCCTGCATATTTGCCATATTTCAGGCATAAGCTTGGCAACAGTACAACTATTTAATTTATAAAATAACCTGGTCAGATGAAGTTTTACGTCTAGATATAAAAATATTAAGTGATGTAGGTGGTCGTGTTAATATAAAGCCATTTTTGTGTTATTTTAATATTATTTCTCAAAACTAGCTTTAATTTTATCCTTGACTTGCTAATTATCACACTTTTTTTATAATTTTGCTATCAAATATTAACTCACTCAGAGTAAAATCACTAAAAAAATATTTTATGGCAATTTTAAGATTTCAAGCCGTTGAAAAAGCACAGAACCGATCAAGAGTTAGCGTAGATGCTCCTTCTAACAAAGTATCTGACTATTATGGTATAAATGTGTTCAACGAAAAAACAATGAAGGCTACTATCAGTGCCGACATGTTTAAAAAATTGACAGATACAATTCGTAAAAAACAGCGCATCAGTGGCGATGTTGCCGATGCTGTAGCTGCCGCAATGAAATCTTGGGCAATTGCTCAGGGAGTGACCCACTACACCCACTGGTTCCAGCCTTTGACTGGTACAACCGCTGAAAAACATGACGCCTTTTTTGACCTTTCGGGTGAGGCTGGCTTGTTTGGTAACAGCGAAGTAATGGAAAAGTTTAAGGGAAGTGCCCTAGCCCAACAAGAACCTGATGCATCTTCGTTTCCAAGTGGAGGATTGCGTACCACCTTCGAAGCTCGCGGCTATACTGCCTGGGACCCTCACTCTCCTGCTTTTATTATAGAAAGCAACTCAAGCAAAACCCTCTGTATTCCTACCATTTTTGTATCATACACTGGCGAAGCTCTTGACTACAAAGCCCCTTTATTAAAATCGGTTGACTTGATCAACAAAGCAGCTACCAGCGTATGTGAGTTGTTTGACCGTGACGTAAAAGAAGTAAAAGCTACTTTAGGAGTAGAACAAGAGTATTTCTTGATAGACCGAGCCTTATTTAACTCACGTCCTGATTTGGTGATGGCAGGCAGAACTGTATTTGGACACCAACCCGCCAAAGGACAGCAACTAGACGACCACTACTTTGGTTCTATTCCTTCAAGAGTAAGGGCATTTATGGCTGACTTTGAATTGGAAGCCACCAAATTAGGTATTCCTGTACGTACCCGTCACAATGAAGTAGCCCCAGCTCAGTTTGAGTGTGCACCTACTTTTGAAGAAGCCAACCTTGCTGTAGACCACAACCTTTTGTTGATGGATGTAATGCGCAAGGTGTCTACCCGTCATAAGTTCAAAGTGTTGTTTCACGAAAAACCATTTGCCAACCTAAACGGAAGTGGAAAGCATAACAACTGGGCTTTGTCTACCGACACAGGTATCAACTTGTTGGCACCAAGCAGCAAGCCCAAAGAAAACCTACAGTTTTTGACTTTCTTTATCAACACTATCAAAGCCGTACATACCAACTCAAAGCTATTGCGTGCCAGTATTGCGTCAGCGGGTAACGACTACCGCCTGGGTGCCAACGAAGCCCCACCTGCGATTATGTCTGTTTTTATTGGAAGTCAGTTGGCATCAGTTCTCGAAGAGTTAGAGCACAATGCAGAGGTAGTAGTAGAAAAAGGTGAAAACCTGTATATGAAACTGGGCATTGATAAAATTCCACCAGTATTGTTAGACAATACCGATCGTAACCGTACTTCTCCTTTTGCTTTTACCGGCAATAAATTCGAGTTTCGTGCAGTAGGTTCATCGGCAAACTGTGCTTCGCCTATGACTATCCTCAATACAATTGTAGCTGACCAATTGATTGAGTTCCGAAAGGAAGTAAACGAAGAGATGAAAAAAGTGCCTAAAAAAGAAATGGCGATCATCAACGTATTGCGTCGTTACATTACTTCGTCAAAAAGCGTGATTTTCGAAGGCGATGGTTATTCTGATGATTGGGTGGCAGAAGCTAAAAAAAGAGGTTTGCCCAACGTAAAATCCACTCCACGTTCATTAAAAGCCTACACCGATGAAGATGTATTGGCAATGTTTGAAAAGCATGGGGTAATGAACCGCAGAGAGTCAGAAGCTCGTTATGAGATGTTTCTTGAAAATTACATGCTCAATGTACAAATTGAATCACGTATGATGGGCGACCTGGCAACCAATCATGTGATACCTACAGCAGTAAAATACCAAAATACTTTGATCAAAAATATCAAAGGTTTGAAAGAACTGGGCATTGAGACTGAAAGTACCGAAACGATTACTAAGACAATTAAAGACATTTCGCACCACATTAGTCAAATACAGACCAATGTAGAAGCAATGACTGAAGCCCGTAAAGAGGCAAATAACAAAGAAAGTGAAGAGAGAGCCTTGTTATATGATGAGAAAGTAAAAAGCTTTTTTGACAAGATTCGCTACCATGTAGATAAGCTTGAGCTTATTGTAGACGACGAAGATTGGCCATTGACCAAGTATCGTGAATTGTTGATGATTCGTTAATTGATATAAAGTACACATTAGATAGAAATTGTCCTCAAATAATAAAAGGCTACCCTTGGGTAGCCTTTTTACTTTTATCAAAAACCTGATGGTTAGGCAGGCACCAAGGTAAAGCTAATGCTTACATTACCACTTTTGCCTGTTTCGTTTCCTTGGTACTTCAATTCAGTATTGCTAAACTTTACATTATTATAAACAAGTGCAGTACCACTTGCAGGAGTAAGAGTCAAGCTGGTTTTGTCGGTTGACAAAGCCCAGGTACCTGTAGTAGAAGTTCCTGTTCTGTCTACTAATGTATAGCTTTTGGTAGTACCATCATCGGCAAGCGTCAAACGGTATTGTGTAAATTGAGCCGTTACATCCAAAGTGCCCTCCAGGGCATTACTCACCTTCCAGGTTTTGTGTAGCTCAGTGTTTTCGATGGTAGGGCCAGGGTTGTCCTTTTTTTTGCAGCTTTGGGCAAATACAGCTACCATAGCTATCAATACTAAAAATATAGAGACTTTTTTCATTGTGATTTTGTTCAATGTTTATCGCAGGAAAATAACAAGGCAGCGAGTTACTGCCCTGTTTTGGCATTTACTTATCGTTTAACAATTCGACGAACGCTCAACACGTTGTTTTGGTTGTCAAAGATTTGTACTAAGTATACACCCTGACCAAGGTTGCTCAAGTCAATATTTGATTTGTGTGCACCTTGCAGGTTCTTCTTAATCATCAATTTTGAACTCAAAGTAGTGACTATCACTTTTGAGAATTTATAAGTGTTGCTTTCTATCACCAAGCTACCTGAAGTAGGATTAGGAAAAGTTTTAAAAGTAATATCAGTAGCGGCATTTACTCCTGTAGTAGCCCCTGTAGTGGTTACAATACCCACGTTCGACGCTTGGCTTGCTCCGTTGGCGTTTACTGCTTTTACTCGCACATAATATTTAGTGCCTGCACTCAAACCAGTAACCACTTGTGAGGTGCCTGTTACCGACAAGTTGGCAAAACCTACTACCAAAGCAGTAAATTTACTGTCAGTAGACACATCCAGCAAGTAACTGTCAGCAGTAGCCCCTTGGGTAGCAGCAGCCCAGCTGGCAGTAAAACCTCCGTTGGTAATGTCTGTGGCAGCATTCAAAGTAGGCGCGTTAGGTTTGGCTTTGCTAAGATCAACCGTAATATTGGCAGTTTTCCAAGTACCTATCTGATAACCACTATCTCTTGGGTCAGAGCTGTCAAACTGTCCACCTATGCCCACAATAGTAATCCCCGAAGTAGCCCCTTTTTCAAATACCTCATCATAAGTTTTTTTGGCAAGTTCAGTGTCGCCATCTATGCGTAGTTCCAGCTCAGTGTCTTCGCCTACAATAATAGTCACATCAAAGCCCGAACCACTGTAAGAGGCATTTCCCTTCCAGTCGGCCTTATCTTTAATGGCTACATTTTCAAGTTTAATCAAACGCGACTCGGTGTCTTCGCTCAAAGTAGTAACCACTGCTGCGGTTTGTAATGCCTTGCTGCCTCCTAGTTTAGTTATTTTAGAGACCTTCGTTAATTGCATCAAGCCATTGAAATGCCCTACTTCAGCGTCGATTTCCAGCTCATCGCCTTCTGTCAGGGCATTTTTATCTGCCAAATTGAGCTTACTAAACTCGCTGCTGTTGATAAACAAACCAATTCCTTCCTTGGCAGCATTGCTACCCTCAATAAGTGTGAACGCAATATTAGTGGTTTGTGTATTGACTCCGTGTAGTACCCCTTTTACTCTTACTGTTCCTTTGGTGATAGGCAAGCCGTTGGCATCTACTTTATTGCGCAGCTCTTTGATGGTTTTTACAGGTACAGGAGTAGTTACCTTAGCCGACACTGCTACATCAAGTTGGGTGGCTCCAGTAGAAGTAAAAGTGACATTGCCACTTGGAGCACCTGCTACAGTAGCAGCGGCTACCCTTACATATACTTTTACATCGGCCAGTTTACCAGTAGTGTTTAGCAAAGTCACCGTGTTGCCGAAAGTATTATCGTCTAAAGAAACTTCAAATCCAGTGGGCGCCGTTGCTATAATATCAGCCGTGAGCCTGGTGCCCGATACATTGATATATTGTGAGGCTGAAGCAGTACCAGCTTCATTGGTAAATTCTGCAAAAGCCCTGCTTTTTGAAAGGATAGGGGTAGTAGCACCTGCCACAAGTCCAGCCAAAGCCACTGTTTTGTCAGTTGCTCCTGTGCTGGCAATAGTCAAGTTGCCGTTGGCAACCCCTTCAGCAGCAGTAGCTGCTAACCTTACCTGAACAGTCACAGTTTTGCCATCAATGGCTGCCTTCGCTATAGTTTTAGGGCTACCAAAGCTTGTTCCACCGTCTACCGATACCTCATATCCAGTAGGGGCAGTGAGGGTTACATCTCCGCTCAACGTAGCACCCGTTAAATCAAAAGTTTGTACTGCAGAAGCAGTTCCAGCATTGGTTCCAAAACCAGCCAAAGACTCTAAGCTAGTAGTTAGTATAGTGGCTATTTCAATTTTGATTTGATCTACATTCCAACGCACCGCTTTATCAGTACTATTATATTTGAAAATAATATAAGCCGTACCACTAATGGCAGATAAGTCAATATTACCAGTAGACGCCCATACATCAGCTGTAGTAGGCAAGGTTACATTGAGTTCGTTCAAAGTAACAGCAGAAGGATCTCCAGTGCCTGAGTAATCAGTAGAATAATATACTTTCAGGTAGTTGTTTGCGTCTGTAGTACCAAATTTTTGTCGAGCAAAAAAGTTTAGCTGCTCTTTTAGTGTGGCATCAAAGTTAATCGGAGGCGAAATCAACCAATCGGTGTTATCTTTTGAACCACTATCAAAACCACTTATTTGGGCAGACTTTGTAGAACCATCTGCTCCACTTGAGCTAACTGTCCAAACCTGCGCACCTACAGTACTTACCACACTCCAGTCGCCCGAAGTCAAAGAACCATCTTCAAAGTCTTTTACAACACCTACCGCTACACTGGTTTTAGTAGTAAAATTTCCTCCAGGGATGGTACCATCAGTTTTGTATTTAGGTCCACCTGTACCACCACCATAAGGCACTATTCTATACTCATAATTGGTACCAAGCGTTAAGCCGCTTAAACTAACAGTTTGTGCTCCTTGCCCAACAGAAACTACGCCTGAATTATCAGAAAAATCAACATCGTCACTTACAGTTACTCCATCAGTGAATGAAGGAAAGTCACCTGAACCTGAAGTTTTTACTTGTACAATGTACCCAGTCGGAAGGTTTGCCCCAGTAGCATCTGTCCAGTTAATAGTGGCTCCTTTTACTGTAACATTGCTTGAAGCTACCCCAGTTACATGGTTGGTTGGAGTAACTGCCGGAGTGCCTGCTGGAGTAACAGCAGCCCAACTAGTGGCTATTCTTAGTTCATCAATTTCTACGGCTGGAGTTTCAGAACCAGAGTCTTGTCGAAAGAAGAAACGGTTGATCGTACTAAGGGAACCGCCTGTTGATGTTGTCAGAGTAACAGCAGGTGCAGTACCAGCCGCAAAATCAGAAGAGTTAGGGTTAACCCATAAATTAACCTTATCAGCATCAAGGTCGTATGACACCACAATAAACAATACATCGCCTACATTGTAGTTGGTGGTAGTAAATTGAGTATCTCCAGCACTTGTTTTTCTGTTGATTCCAACTTTATACTGGGTATTTTCTTTTTTTAACCAAACAGTAGCACCATAAGTAGTATTATTTGATGCAAATCCAGCAAGGTATCCTCCGGCTGTTTTAGTGGCAGATGAAACATCTGTTACTTTTAATATAAAAGAGTAATATACCACACCCGCTGTTTTCTCAGTGGTTTGTAGTATGAGGTCTTTACCGTTGGCAGCAAACGAAATTTTACCACCAGTAGAAGTTTTCAGTCCATTTACCGATAGGTTACCGCTTCCTACCGTAATTTCATCACCACTATTTATACCCGTCCAATTGGTCTGAGCACTCAGGTTAGCGCCAGTAGTGTAAGAAAAGGCCTCTTCATGGGGCAAAGTTACTTGCGCCCAACCAACATTCGTAGCAAGCATCAATACAGCCGCCAAAAGCCACATTGATAATGTGTAGTTTTTTTTCATTTCAAGAATTGATTTTTTACAAAAAATGTAATGTATACTCAGTACTAAGGGCAAAATTACGGCTATAGACTGGGCTTTTGGAGATATAAATATTAAACAATTGTTAAATATATTTACTCAATTTGTTTTTATAAGTGTTTTGTTACAAAACAAGCTAACCCAGGTTCATATTGCTACCAGACCTTGTTTGAGGCTATCTTGTTGAAAGCCAGTAAGTAGTATATATCGACTGAAAAAAATGCAAAATAAGCGTGTAATATATTAACAATGAGTTACTTCTTTTTTAGGTTAAAACTTACATAAGAAAGTCCTTGGTGAAGTAGGGAAGGTGTGAAAATATAAATTGTTAAAATTTAACATTTCTAAGGTTTAGATAATTTAGTTACCTAATGTTAACAAAAAAAATACAAGGAAAAACGTCACAAAAGTGCACTTACAACGTAATAAACGCTTAGATACTCCTCAAGTCCACTTTCACTATTAAGAGATTGTTAATATTAGTATGAATGTTAAAATGTAACATTCAAATCTGAAATTATATGCTAAATTTACTGGATTTGGTACACACATGAACTTTAATACAGGTTCAATATTACATTAAAATATGTCAACTTTCTCTTTATTTAAGAACAGCCTCATTTTCAGTGGGTTGATCATACTATTATATGCTTGTGCTCCAGCAAAACCCGATGATCCTACTCCGCCTACACCTACGCCAGATGTTGGAGAATCCAACAGCGTGCACCTTACATTGGGCAATCCTGGCAAGGCAAAAAAAGACATCAATGCGCCCAACAATTATCTGATAGAAAAAGACCAGTTTGTGTTGTCTTATAACCGCGATCGGGGACTAGCCAACTGGGTAAGCTGGCACCTAAGCCCTGAGTGGCGTGGCAGTGCTGATCGTCAAGACGATTTTCGTCCAGATACCGATGTACCTGAAGCATGGTACAGGGTTACCCAAAACGATTACCGGAGTTCGGGGTTCGATCGGGGGCATATTTGTCCTTCGGCAGACCGTACAAGAAGTGTATCCGACAACTCGGCTACTTTTGTAATGACCAACATGATGCCGCAGGCACCCAACAATAACCGTGAAACCTGGCGACTTTTGGAAGAGTACGGACGCGACCTCATCACGCAAGGCAACGAGGTGTACATTATATCGGGGGCTTACGGGCAGGGTGGTACTGGCAGCAATGGAGGTACTACCAATACTATAGCAGGGGGCAGAGTAGTGGTGCCGTCTAATACCTGGAAGGTGATCATTGTATTGCCTAATGGGTCAGACGATGTAAACCGTATTACGAAAGATACCCGAATAATTGCAGTAGATATGCCCAATACACAAAACATAGAAAAAGACTGGGGCAAATACCGGGTCTCGATAGATGACTTGGAACAAAAAACCAACCTTGATTTTTTGTCTAAAGTAGCAGTGGATATTCAGGCAGTGATTGAGGCAAAGGTAGACGTTGGTCCTACAAAGTAAACAAGTTGTATCGGGTTTAGTACTTGTTTGCATATAAGCCTGCCAAGGTTTTTCGACAACTTTGTGGAAACTTTGGCAGGTTTTTTTGTTGATCAAAAATGGGGAGGTTGTCTTACTGTTTAGTAAGTTTTAGCGCTTCATACTTAAAAAAGTCAAGCGCAATGATGCTATAATTGTGTTGCTTGCCTATATGGTTTCTTCCGTGAGGAAAGGCTTTTACCTCCGTCCATTGTTGTATTTTTTTTGACTTACTTAAAAAACCATAATTATAAGCTGCGGCAAAAAAACGTAGTTTATGGGCGTTGGAAGGGAATTTTTGCTGAGAATAGCGGTAGTTGAGCACCTGATATAATGTATAAAGGTAACGCAGTTGCCACGAGAGTTGATTGAGACGTTTCACACGTTCACGACGAACATCTTTAATACTCGAAGCCTGGTAAAGGTAAACCTGAGGTGTGGCTTTAGGTATGTAAGTTTTAGCATATTTTTCAAGAGTTTCGGCAAAAGATGGCTTCATTTGAAAACGCCCCACTGAAAAATTGGCGTAAGCCGCGCCGTTTTTTACATACAAAAGTTCTAAAAATAAAGTTTCCATCTTGTTTTGCATGGCTTCAAACCTGAGCAATTCCGGAAACCCCATTGCCAGCACAAAAGCTGCCTCGGCACTGTCGCTTGGTAAGTGTTTTTTGAGGGTTGCCCGGTGTTGCCAAAGGTAGTCCAGGCTTTGTTGGTAGGCTTTGTCAAAGTAACGCATAATACGATAGTGCGACTGTCCCCACCCCGTATGTTGACACACCATACATAATGTGCAGAGCCAAAAAATATTTGTTAAGTACTTGAAAAATAGGTGTTTATTCATAAAAAACTGGTATAAATACTAACTTATAGCCACAAAAAAACCTTGCCAATCAAATGACAAGGTGTAGGCAAATATATGATATATTTTAAACTTTATTTTAACTTAGTTGTCCAAGTCGTTGGCATAGAAGCTTAGCGGCTCCTCTATCACCTTACCCATAGCAAATTGAAATTCAAAATCAGTTTTCTTTTTACGGGGTTTTGTTTTTGTTTTCTTTTTATCTCCATTAGATTTAAACAGCAGGTTATTTTTGGTGAATGACAAAAGTTTTTTCATGAAATTATTCCCTTTATTTATTTAACACTATTTTATTTTTCTCAAATATGGTGGATTAGGACGATAATGTCGAATGCATTTTGTTGAAAAAATCCTGTATGTGATATTTTATACTAAAAAAAAAGCTTTTTTTTGACATATTATATTGATGTAACGAAAAATATTGTTTTTTTGGTGCAAAAACTTAGATTAAATATAACTTTTCAAAGCAATGTTGTTAATAAAGCTATAGTAAGGGTAAGAAGGGCATTATGTAGTACTTAGATTGTTGCGCATTATTTGGAGATTTGTTGTTTTTTTGAAATTTAATCAATTAAAAAATACAAAAAACGGATAAAATTATGGGAATTTATTATCCAAACAGAAAAGGGACTTACTACAAAGAGGTGAAAAACTTGCTTGATGAGGTAAAGGCAACAGAAGTAGAGGAGCTGGAAGTAAATAATTCGCATTTTCCGCAAGAATTATTACAGTTTACCCAGTTGCGTCGGCTTCGTTTGCTCAATTTACACAAGTTTCCCAGCGAAATAACTGCTTTTGAGCACTTGGAAGAATTACACATATTGGGTGGTTATTATTTCAAATCAGTCACTCCGCCATTTAGCATTGAGTTGCCCCAACTTAAGCATTTGTGTTTATCTAGTGAGTATTATCAAAGCCTTAAGTCTGATGGATTTGCTGGTTTGCCCAATCTTGAGTATCTATGTATGAACGAGTTATACCTAGGTTTTTTTCCTGAAAAGGTACTGCTCTTAAAACAACTCAAACACCTACACTTAAATGCCTGTAGTTTTGATAAATTGCCCGACGATATTGATCGCTTGTCTCAGTTAGTAACCTTGAGCCTTGAGCATAACGGGCTTAAAAAAATGCCTGAAACCTTAGGTAACCTAACCCATCTGAAAACACTACTGGTCAATGACAATAAACTCAAAGAGCTTCCAGCGAGCATTACCCAACTCCTCCAGCTTACCCATATAGAAGCTGAACGCAATAGGTTGAGCAAATTACCCTCTGAAATAGGGGAACTACAAAAACTGGAAACCTTGGCTTTGCCCAAAAATAAGTTAACCACCTTGCCAAGTAGCCTGTCTAATTGTAAAAAACTGACGTTGCTCAATCTTGAAAACAATCAATTGACTGCCTTGCCTAATGAAATAGGCAACCTGACTCAACTGCAAAACTTACAATTGAGCAATAATCAATTGCAGACCTTGCCCCAAAGTCTGGGCAAACTTTGCTTATTACCCACTTTCGATATAAGCGATAACCCGCTGTTGTGGCAAGAGTTTCCGTATGAGGCAAAAGGTTTTAGGGAATTGATGTTGCGTTTTGTATACGAACGAATATCGTTGAAGGCAACGGCTGCTTTGTCAGATCAGCTTCAGTATTTTGCTCCAGACCTGACCAGCCACCCCTTGCAACCAGGTGCTGTATTAAGCATTACAGGGCGCAACAGCTTAAAAATTAAAATACTTAAGCCAGCCCTCGAAAAACAAGGCATTCGTTATCAAAAAAAAATTGACCAACATGTTACTCACCTGGTAGTAGGGCGTTTACCCAAGCTCAAACTAGACGAGTTACTTAAGCACCAGGTAACCTTTTTGAGTGAAGCCCAGTTAAATCAGTTTTTGCAAGAACAAACACCTCCTGATCCTTCTAAGTACTTACTTACCCAGAACGAACATACCCCCGAAGTGGTCAAAAACCTCAAAGGCTTGTTATTGAGCGAAGACTCAAGCAATGTGGCGCTGGCGCTGGAATTGATCAATAGTGGTGGTTTTCCCATGGCGCTGCATACCGAGTTGTTTATGGCATATAAAATGGTGAGCGATACTAAAGTAAGAAAACAAATAAAACCTGTGTTGGAAAAGTACAGCTCAGAAAAAGCTAAAGAAGCCATACGTCAGCGAATGTCGTTGTACTCTGAGCATATAGGCGAAATGAGGTTAAGACGCAATATCAACAAATATACAAAAGACAATGAGTTTGATGGGGCTAAAATTGCCCGCTATTTTTGGGAGCGTTATCGTAAAGGTATTTTGTACTTGTTTAGTTATGGTAGTAGCGAACAAATACAAGAAGCGTTACCTAAGGGCGATACCCTGGACCTATCGGAGTTAAAAATCAATGCTTTACCACAAGAACTGGCAAAATGTACCCAGTTGAAACATGTCATGCTTAATGATTGCGAGTTTGCTAATTTCCCAAAGGTGCTTGTTCAATTGTCTGGTCTGGAAACCTTGGCATTGCAAAAAAATTATCTTTGGAAACTACCTAATGAATTGGGACAACTTACCCAGCTCAAAAAGCTTGACTTGAATTATAATTTTTTTGATAAATTTCCGGAAGTAATACTTCAATTGCCTGCGCTTAAGTCTTTATCACTTAAAACCTGGCACACGCCTGTCATTACTGCCGAAGCGCGGCAAATGATCAAAGAAAAGTTGCCCAATTGTGCGGTAGAGGGCTAGTGCTCTACCTACTTAGTGTTTGGAGTACAAGCATATAATCTAATTGGCTACTTGGGTTTTTTAGCAGGGTAAATTGCCACAATTTCTTTGAAAGATACCAGATAGGGTAGAATGGTGTGTTCTTTACTAAATGCCTTTTGGGTGTTATCAGCAGGACGTATCAACACCCAGTAGTATCGATAAACTTTAAGGTCTCGACAAATGTGTGGTTGGCTTTTGGGCAGACTATAGCGATTTATTTTCACCAACGGTAGCTTTATATTACCCTTATACGCCTTTACTATATCGAACCCCTCGTGCATTTGCCATCTACGCCCCATCTTGCCACCTTTCAGATGGGCAGGTCGGCAAGGTCCCCTAAAACGTTGGTACCTACCCAACACTATGACTGGTGCTTTGGCTTTGAAATGGGCAGGTATCTGATCAAAATTTAGGCGTACTTGCCCCATTGACTGGCAATGAACCAACAGACATAAAACAAGTAAGCCAACCATTTTTTTCATTAGTGAATAATTTTAACCCCAGGAATAGCTGCCTTGATTTTTTGAATATCACGACTTGAAATAGGGTTGTATCTTAACCAGATTTCTTTTAGGTTAGAAAGCGTACTTATATCGTCGGGAATATAAGTGATGCGGTTAAAATCAAGGTTAAGTATCTCAAGGCTGGTGAGTTTGAGTACTTCTTCGGGAAACTGTGAAAATTGATTTTTGCTTAAATTGAGTTCTTTTAGGTATTTGAGTTTGGCAATAGATTTACCAATTTTTTTCAGTGAATTACTCTCCAGGTCTAATACTCTCAGCTTAGGTATTTGTAGAATATCTCTGGGTATTTTCTCAAAGTTGTTACCTGCCACATGTAGCTTACGCAAACGAAGCAGTTTAGCACTAAGAAAACCAGAAAAAGCAAGGTCAGGGTTATTGCTGAGGTCAAGCGTACGCAGCATAGGTAGCGAGCCCAGGCTTTTGGGTAGCTTTTTAAAATAGTTGGCACTTAGGTTTAAGTGTTCCAGTTTTTTGAGGTTCTTGATAGATGATGGCACCTCATTTAACTGATTTTTATTGGCGTCAAGGTGCTGTAGATTACGCAAACCTCCAATACTTTTGGGCAGCTCTACAATACTATTATCACTTATGTTAAGGTGTTTCAGTTTTTTGAGGTTACCAATACGACTGGGAAAAGACTCTATCTTATTGACAGAAAGGTCTAGCTTGGTCAGTTCAGAAAAGCCCCCAATATAACTGGGAATATCTTTAAAATCGTTGCTGCTCAGGTAAAGCGCCCGTAGATTTTTTAATCCCCGCGTTCGGGAGGGCAGCTTATTGAGCTTGTTAGAGTGTAGGTTGAGCACCTGCAGGTTTCTTAGCTCGCCTATTTCAGGAGCAATCTCCAGCATATAATTACGCTGCATATCCAGCTTTTTTAGTTTGGGTAGCTGACTCAATTGATTGAATATTCGGGCAAGTTTGGTGTCATTTTTTAAGCGTAACCCTACTGCCTCAAGGCTTTTTAAATCGGTAAACTCAGCAGGTAAACTTCTGAGCTTTCGCCAGCCAAAGCTCAATTCTTTGAGGTTTTTTAGTTTCCTCAATTTCTTAAAAATCAAACGAAGGTTAATGTGTGAATTGTCGGTGAGGTAAAGCTTTTCCAGGGTTTGCAACCTTACAAACACCTTGGGCAAACGACGGAGCTTATTCCAGTTTAGATTGAGTTCTTTAAGGTTGGTAAGCAAAGCTATTTCGCTGGGCAAATACCTGATATATTGCCATTTAAGGTCTAGTATTTCTACTTTGTCTGCTTCTTTCAATGCCTGAGATAATTTGTGGTATACGATTCTCTCGTCGCCTTTGTCGTTGAAACCTCCCTGACTAAAGGCAAGCGATGATACCAAAAAAAATAAAAAGCCTGTGATAATTATTTGCTTGATAACCGTTTTCATGGGGCGTTTTTTAAAATAAATTTAATTTGCCAAGTAAAATAGAAAAAATAAAATGATCCAAAAGAAGATACTCCCTGTTTGTTCCGCTTTGCGAAGTCTCTGATTAAACAATGAAAAATGTTGTGTAGCCAAGGCTAGGGAACTATTAGTTTCGCAGCGCTTGACCTGAAGGTTTGTGGTTAAGTGAGTTTTGTAGTTTTACCAAAAATTGAAATTTGGTAAATTTAGCTAAAAACTAAAAATTTCATGCCATAGTGATCTAAATACGTTCATGCCCAAGGCATAGTATGCATTCTTACCTAAAATACAGGCAAAATTGATCAACTTCAACTTTTAGCTGTATAATTTATTTTCTTTGTAATCATATAAATTGTACATTTCTTTCAAAAGAAATAATTTTTTCAATTATATGCTTTGATCTACAGCCTATTTTTGTGATAATTGCGCAATTTTTTTCCCAGCTATTCAAGCCAGCCCCAAAAACATAAATCTATTTAGGAATGGTGTAAAAATAAAGTTCTATAGTAACGCCAAAGGATTTGCAGGGTAGGTGAGGCAGAAAAACGCGGCATAGCCATAGCTATGGCAAGTTTTTTTAACGAAGCATGTCCAAAAAAGATGAGGTTAAGAATGTAAATTTATTTTGGTACCATTCCTTAGGAATGGTACCAAAATAAATTTACATTCTTGAGGTAGAGGTTTTGTTTTGAGACGAGGCTATTTTTTGCGCCCATAGCAGCGCTACGGGCAATAAAAATAACGAAGTATCAAGGCGAAAAATCACCCCTTAGAGTGTAAATTTATTTTTGAACAATTCCTTAGAAAGATGGTCGATAGGTTTTTTTTGATGATGGACGGATCAAATGTTTGAAGATCTATAAGAAAAAACAATCGTTTTGGGATGAAAAATTACTACGACAAAACACAAAATTTAACTGAAGTATGAAAATTGGAATTATTCGAGAGGGTAAAGTCCCTGTCGATAAACGTGTACCTTTGCTACCTGAACAATGCCAGCTATTACAAAAAAAATACCCACAATTATCCTTTGTGGTTCAATCCAGTCCTATTCGTTGTATTGCCGACGAAGCCTATCACCAGGCAGGTTTGTCGGTGGTAGATGATATAAGCGATTGTGACGTGATTTTAGGGGTAAAGGAGGTGCCGATTCCTCAGTTGGTGGAAGGCAAAACTTTCTTTTTTTTCTCGCATACCATCAAAAAACAAGCATATAATCAAAGGCTATTAAGAACCATCCTTGATCAACGCATTCATTTGGTAGACTACGAATGTTTGACTGATGCCAACGGAAACCGTATTGTTGCGTTTGGACGATTTGCAGGGGTAGTAGGAGCTTATAATGGTATTTTGGGCTACGGCAAACGCCACCACTTGTTTGAATTGAGACGTGCCCACGAGTGCCGTGACTTGAAAGATTTACGTACGGAGTTTGACAAAGTAAAATTACCCGCTATTAAGATAGTGGTTACCGGAGGCGGACGGGTAGGCAACGGCATCACCGAAGTGTTGGAAGGGATGAATATAGAACGGGTAAGCCCAGCAGATTTTCTCAACAAAACCTTCACTTATCCAGTGTTTACTCAATTGCGTTCCAAGGATTACTACACACCTGCCGAGGGCAATACCTGGAACAGTGAAGAGTTTTATCAAGACCCCACAAGTTATCAGGCAGATTTTTTGAAGTATGCTCACCAGGCCGAAATTCTTATTTCGGGGCATTATTGGAACCCTGAAGCAGACGTGTTGTTTACCAAAGAAGACATGACCAAGCCTGAGTTTAAAATAGAGGTGGTAGCAGATGTTACTTGCGACATTGAAGGCTCTATTCCATCCACTTTGCGTGCTACTACCATTGATGCACCCTTTTATGACTATAACCCGACAAATGGGCGGGAGGTGTCAGCGTTTAGCAGCTTCGAGCACATCAACGTGATGACGGTAGATAACCTGCCCTGTGAGCTACCTTATGATGCTTCAGAAGCTTTTGGAAACCAGTTGATGGAGTATGTATTTCCTGCTTTTTTTGATGGAGACGCCCAGGAAATTATCAAAAGAGCTTCTATTACTAAAGATGGAGAGCTAACACCTATATACAATTACTTAAGCGATTATGCCAACGAAGAAACAGTATAGTTTTGAGTAGTGGATGGTTGCACATACCATATAAAAAAGTCCCTTGGTAAATATTTACCAAGGGACTTTTTTATTTTTGGCTTGGGTGGCTGTTCTTTTACCCTCCTCCCCCTTATTGGGAATTACGAATTAGAGAATTACGAATTACGAATTGGGCAAAGTCATTCGTAATTTAGTCCAGAGTCCGTAGACCATAGTTTTTTAGTGTCGCTTTGCGCTCATTCGTAATTTAGTCCAGAGTCCAGAGTCCGTAGACCATAGTTTTTTAGTGTCGCTTTTTGCTCATTCGTAATTTAGTCCAGAGTCCAAAGTCCGTAGACCATAGTTTTTTAGCGTCGCTTCGCGCCAATTCGTAATTCGTAATTTAGTCCAGAGTCCAAAGTCCG
>NZ_CANLRP010000160.1 GCF_947493425.1 uncultured Microscilla sp.
CTTTTTTTAGTTTTATTTTTCTTTAATGACATTGTTTGTTGACTTTGAATGGTCAACCTATATTAGGCACGCACAAGCGAACAGCTTTTAAAAAACTACCGACTCCAGACTATGGGCTCCCAACTAAAAACGAACAGCTTTTAAAAAACTACCGACTCCAGACTATGGACTCCCAACTAAAAACGAACAGCTTTTAAAAAACTACCGACTCCAGACTCCCAACTAAAAACGAACAGCTTTTAAAAAACTACCGACTCCAGACTATAGACTCCCAACTAAAAGCGAACAGCTTTTAAAAAACTCCCGACTCCCGACTATGGACTAAAGAACTAAAGTATAAATGTATATTTAAAAGTAAGTGTAAACTCTGATGCCTTTTGAGCCGCTTGGGTCGTTTGTTCGTAACGCGTACGGCTCAGCCAAATCGCATTGAGCGACAGCATGTGCTGGCGTGCCACATTGTAGCCGTTGCTCCAGCGGACATTAAAAATACTATCGCTCAGGCGACCATCAGTATACGAATTATTCTGCGAAAGCGTAAGGCTACTTTGTAGCTTTTGCTCCAGCATCAGTTTTTTTAGCATCAGCGTGGGTCCCAAAATCCGATTGCTCAGGTTTTGCGCCACGTTTTGGTTAAAATCAAACGCCACCACTGCATTGAACCCCAGCGGACGAATGCTCAAAGAATAAGACACGTTAGAGTTATAAAATCTTGAAATATCAGTTTGAATATTGCCCACACTTTGTTGGTTGTCGGCTATTTGGTAAGAGCCATTGATGTTGAGGTATTGCTGACTGGTACGGCTACGCGCCAGCTCATAGTTAATATTTAAACTAGCATTTTGCGAAATTTGGGTAAACTTGAGCGAGTCGCGGTAACGGTCGAGCGGGGTAAGTTGATTTAACTGATCGAACCGGGTTCGTATTTGCGAAAAGCTCTGAAAACCTGAATAAGAGGCGTTGATGTTGAGCTTGGGGTGGGGCATAAAGTTTACATTGACCGAGCCCACTCCCCTGCGCAAAGTATTGAGTTGGTCGTCGTCCAGGTTGTTGCGTTGGGTGCCCAAATTGGTGGTAATGCTTAGTTTGTTTTTAAACAATCGGGTAGAAAAATTGACCGTAATATTTTCTAAATCATTATTAAAGAAATAAGCCCCCAAGGTGCGGTAGCCTGGATCTATGCGCTCGTAGCCCACCCCTGCCGTAAACAATTGGGCATTGAAATTTAGGCTTGCTTTGTAAGCATTGTAATAAGCCGTAGACGTACGCCGGGTAAAAATAGGGTCAGTCAGTCTAAACAAATTATCTTCCGAAGGATCTTTGGTTTCTATGCGTTTGTCGCGGGTGAGGGCACTTGAGGCTACCTCAGACTCAAATAACCAATGTTTGCCAATCCGTTTATTTAGTCGGGCACTCAACACCGCGTTTTCTTCAGGCTTTACACCCAACGAATCGGGCAAAGTGGGCAAAGAGTTGACGTTGTCGGTTGCTCCAAAATAAATCATTTCCAGGTAGTCTTCACTCTCGCTAAAGGTAGACTTGGGTGGGGCTACTGGTGGGGCTGGTTTGCGTACAATTTCGTCGCCATTTTTGTCGTACTTGCTCGCTATTTCGGGCATTTCTTTGTAAGCAGGTTTTCGTCTTTTAAAATGATAGCGCACCTTGGTACCGTAGCCCATCCGGCGATAAGCCGGCAATATGTCGGTATTCAAACTATCGGGGGTCACGTTTTTCTGAAAACGCCCATACAACGCACTTACGCTCCACCTACCTTTGGGGCGCACCTCTACACCTGCCCCCAAAAAGATGTGTCCGTTCATAGTATAAGGCGAAAAAAACATACTATTATGCCCGGCATACAATGTCACACTTTTGTAGGTGGGGCGTATGCCAAACTGGTTTAGGTCGAACGAGGGCAACGCGCCCTGAAAATCGGCATTCTGATTGGTAAAACTAAAGGCCACTGGAATGGCAAGGTTGAACATAGAAAAGGTAAAATCGCCAGAGACCAAATAGCTATAGGGCTGACGCAATGCCTCGGTGCCTGATGCCCCATAAAATATCTGACTAATGTCTACTGAGCCGTCCAATCGTGGCTTTTTTTGATCCCACATTCGCTTGACATCGCTCAAGCTTTGGGGCATATTTTGGGCGTGTACATGGCAATTGCCTCCTATAGCAAACAATACTACGAGCCACCCACAACACATCATCTGTTTCAAATAAGTGCTATATTTTCTTTTATATACATTGGGGTTCATGAGGGTTAGTATTTTTATTTAGTTGGGAGTCAGTAGTTAGTAGTCGGGAGCCCCCACAGCTTGGAGCTGCTTTACAAGCAACTCTAATCAAGCATATACTACACTGATTATTAAGTATTTATAAAATTGGTAGATGTAAGTTTGTAGCTGTTGGCTCGCGAAGCAAACTCTTAATAAAAGACCAGGACTGTACGGAATCTTGTAATCAACTGAGAATAAGCAAATTGTAAGGTTAAAACGAGCAAAAACAAGGTCACTTTCACCTTTAAAAGGCGGCGTATACGTTCATGTTTGCTCTTCGATAGGGCGACCATTCCGATAAAATCGCGAACTTCCATTGCATTACAGCAAGGGGTAGCCCCTACAGTTAACCCCTTAATTTATTCATAAACACTTGTACATCAATCATTAATAAAACTTCGTACATTCTTAATGGCTACAAAAGCTCCCGACTACGGACTACAGACTCCCAACTATTAACTAATCATTCAATAAGTGGTAATCTAGTTTAGTAATCGGCATTTTTCCCGCAATCATTCGATTGTCGGTGTTTACCGTTATATTATTGAAAGCCACCTTTAGGCGGGCATTGTTAAAAGTGCTGACTACCACATAACCTTCGCCCGAAAACTGTCCGTTGCCTCCAGTTACTGTAGTCAGTTTTACCTCAAAGTCAGCCACTTTTATCACATCGCCCTGCACCAAAGCAGGTTTAGGATTCTTGTTGTTCATATTATAAGCGGGTGGAGCGGCTCCACACTGTACTTGGTTTTTTGCATAAGCTTCTGTTGTTATTTTTTGGGTTTGAGTAGGCTCGCTCTTGATCTCGCCACACGCCGAAAACACCGCAAACTCGTATTCGGTACCGGCTTGTAGCTGGTCTACCTCCAGGGTAGTCAAAAACGTGCGCTTTTCGTACCACTTCTCGGCACCCACCTTGCGGTACTGAATCACATATTCACCCGCCCGGCTGGTGGTGGCAAAACCTACCTCTACATTTTCGGGGCCGTTGGCTTTCAAGCGCAAGTTAACAGGGGGTTGGCAATTTTCGCCATACACAAACTCTATCACTCGGCTGCGCCCTTCGTTCATAAACAAGTTACGACCTTCTACGTTTTTGGCCTCTACCCAAAACGCATAACGTTCGCCTGGCTGCAAGCCCAAGGCATTGCCCGTGTGTACCATCAGGTTTGCCTGGGTAAAACCACCATCAATCGGGTTGATTCGCCCTGAGTTTACTGCCACATTCACATCGGGAATGTCTTTGCTTACTCTGGCAATTCTCAAATGATATTGCGCCGCAAAACCTGCATGCCGTGGCGTCCACTCAAACTGAATGGGTGCATTATGACTGTTGGTTTTCAACAAGTTGCGGGTTTTGGTTACACTGTTGTACTCTAGCCTGGTGATAAAAGGCTCAGGCGGAGGACTCAAACGAAACGATACAGGCAAGGGTACTAAATCAGACACTACCAGGTTTTCGCGGCGAGCATCCAACACCTCTACACTAATGATGTATTCGCCATCGGGCATCTTTTTGCGGCGCAGATAATCTTGCGGCGAAATGCCCTTAAAGTTCAGGTTGTTGTACTTGAGCATGGGCAACAAATCGCTGCCACTCAAATACAAAGGCACCCCTCCCTGTAGGGTTACTGGTACGGCACGCCTGGTTTGTAGGCTGGCTTGTGCCCCAGTAATGTTAATGCGTATTTTGGCGTTGTACTGCTTGCGTCGAGTATCTTTTAGCAGCAGCATTACCCGCATTTTGTTGGCACCTACACTGGTATAGTCTTCTATATAAGGACTATAGGGCGGGGTAATGGCGATGTTCCCCGTCACAATTCTGGCTTGGGCGTGCAACTGTTGCCACCCTGCTGCCAGTAGATATATAAATAGTAATGTGATCTTTTTCATTGTTAATTATTTTGATTAGTCGGTAGTCGGGAGTTAGTAGTCAGTAGTTGGGAGTCGGGAGTTAGTAGTTAATATCATATTCGCAAAAGTGATAAAAACTCCTGACTACGGACTACCGACTCCCGACTATTAAAAAACTCCTGACTACGGACTACCGACTCCCGACTAAAAACTACGGACTCTCGACTATTAAAAAACTCCTGACTACGGACTATCGACTCCCGACTAAAAACTACGGACTACCGACTCCCGACTAAAAACTATGGACTCTTGACTATTAAAAAACTCCCGTCTACTGACTCCCGACTATGGACTAAAAACTAAAAAACTACAAACCGAATCATTTTGCGCTCTTGCGGGGTGTCTACAATAAGGTAATGAACCCCTTGTGAAAGCTTGCCCGCTGCGTCGAAGTTAAAAGTATGGCTTTTGGTAGCCTTGCCTTCTTGCTTAGTCACCTGTTGCCAGTTGTAGCCATCGTATATTTTGGCTTTTATATCAGTAGGCTTTTTCAGCTCAATGTTAAAGCTAAACTTGCCATTGTTAGGGTTCGGAAACAGCTTGTATACCTTGATGTTGCTCTCGTCAGAGTTGCCTCCCCCCGCCAATTGCTCTTCAGGTTTTTGGTAATCCTTTACCGTAATGGTTTTCTCTACCATTGAGTAACAACCACCCAACCAAGCATAGAGCCTAATGGTATAAGTACCCGTTGCCGGAAAGGTAAACACTTGCTCATAGTGGCTTTCATCTTTTTGCATAGTGGGTTGGTTGCCCTTATCGTTGGGTAGCACTTCCCACTTCAAACGGTCGGGCAGGTCTTGCCCCACAGCTTGAATAATAGACGCCTCAATCGCCGATACACTGGTGTTTACTGCCACCTCTTCATCCATCAAAAAGTCCGCCTCTAACAAATTGTCCGATTCGGTCACTACCAAGCGCTCGGTATGGGCACACTGCCCGTTTTGATTGGTAATGGTCAAGGTGTATTCTCCGGCCTTGGCAAGGGTTACTTTTTGAGTATGCGACACAAAACTACCGTCTGCTGACGCCCAATGGTATTTTGCCCCAGGGTTGCCCGCATCCAGGGTAACCGATTGTCCTCTACAGATGGTTACATCTTCGCCCAAGTCAGACTTAAGCTCACGCGGATTGTCTAAGGTATAAGTAGCCGTTGTTTCGCACTGGTTGCCATCTATCACCTTAAGGGTATAAGTGCCTGCGATTAAGCCCGATACTACAGCCCCTTGTTGGGGTTTGCCCGTAGCACCTGTCCAGATATAGGTATAGTTACCCGCACCACCCGATGCCTGCGCCATTAATTGTCCGTCGTTGCCATTGTAGCAAGTAGGATTTTTAGACCCACCTATTACTTGAGTCACCTGCAAAGGTGTAGGCTCGCTCAAAGTATAAGATTGGCTCAAGGTGCAACCGTTTTGGTCGGTAATAGTGACCGTATACTTGCCAGCGGTCAGGTTTTCGGCTTTGGTATTTTCGCCGTTGGGTGCGCTCCATTTATAAGTATAAGGCGCTTTTCCACCTGAGGCTTTCACCTCAAGGCGTCCGTTGTTGCCGCTGTTACAAAGCAGGTTTTGCTGGTCTACCAACGCGAGTTGCAAGGCGGCAGGGTTGAGCAAATTGGCAGCATTGGCCACAGCCAAATAAGTATTGGGGGCGTCTTTTACCTGGTAGGTATATTTGCCCGGCAACAGCCCACTAATGGTATGACTACCTGCCATAGTAAAAGTCTCGGTTTTGTTGGTGGCACCCATCAGCTTTACAGTATAAGGGGTGATGCCTCCTTTGATTTCAAAAGTAATGCTCCCGTTGGCGTTGTCGGTACACAAAGGGTCGGTGCTTGCCAGCCATGCTTTTTGCAAAGGCTCAGGCTGAGTCATTTTCAACGGAAGTGCCCATACCTTTTCACAACCAGTGGCGGTTTTCACCTTAATACTATAAGTACCCACAGGTACGCTTATCTCTCTAGTAGCTTGGTTTGTTGCTGACGAATAAGTACGCCCACCGTCTATCGAATAGCGATAAGGTGCCTTACCTCCGCTTACCTTAATTCTGATTTTGCCTTGGGCGCCGTGGCGGGCAATTTGGTACTTGCTACCATCTACAGCAGTATACTCATTGACTGGTGCCACCGAAGCAATATTGAACACAGGCACCAAAGGAATGTGTATGATTTTGGTGGCAGGCTGGCAAGCACTTAGGCTTCCCGCACTGTTTACATTGAGCAACCAATAAGTGCCTCCACCCAAACGGGTAAAGTCTATTTTGCCGCCATTGCCCTGCTTGGTATACTTGTCGCTCACACTTTCTCTATAGCGTTTGCCTTTATACTTGTGGGGCCCGCTGGCATCTTCTATCAAGCGGGTAAGCGTATACTCAAAGCGGTTGCTGTTGCCGTTCATCGTAGTAGACGCAATGCTAATGGCTGCGTCCAGATCGGCACTACAGGTAGTTCCCTTTATCTGGGGAGTACTTATGCGAGGCGCTTTAGGGTAAAAGCGAATGTTGCTACTGGCAAGTGTCGACAACTGGGGCATCCCTTTGGGGTACACCTGAAACCGAATGTTCTTGTTGTACTTGTTGTTGATCACGTTGCTGCCGTAAATATCGCTCAGGCGAAAGTTCAAGTACTTTTGGCTGGTTTCTTTGTAGTACACTTTATTGTCTTGGTCTATTATTTTCCAGGTATACCTGCTGTAACTTTTGCCATAACAGGTACGGTTGGTTACCCGTGCATAAGTATCGTCGCAATAGGTAGTTTTGCTGGTAGTGGGGCGCTCTTCTTTGAAAAGGTTCACAATCAAGTCGTATTTAAAACTACTGCAATTGTTTGAACGCCCCCGAAAGGTTCTAGTACGGCAAGTGCCAAAATCCCAGGTATTGTCATACCAGATGTATTTGACTGGAATAAACAAGAAGGTTTTTTTGGCCTTAAAATATATTCTTATCTGATTGGGCTGTTGGTTGTACACCGCAAACCCATTGCGATAAGCCACCGGGAATATCCTGGTTCCGTTACGTTTTACGTGGTAGTATTTGTCGGTTTGACTATACCCACAACCTGTGCTGGTATTAAAGTTTACCTTCAGGTAATATTGCTGTGCCTGCCCTGTTGCACTTATTGCCACCAGCAGCCACATCAAGAGTAGGTATCTGAGATGTATTCTTCGTTTCATTGTGTTCTCTAATTGGGAGTTTTTTAGTCGGGAGTTAGGAGTCGGGAGTCCGTAGTCAGGAGTCGGGAGTTTTTAGTTAGGAGTCAGGAGTTTTTAGTTAGGGTTCGTAGTCGGTAGTCAGGAGTATTATCTCCCGACTACTAAACTTTAAACTACCAATTACTCCTTATTTTAAACTCCCAACTATCGTCTACCAACTACCGACTACAGACTACTGACTACCAACTCTCAACTATTGACTAACTATTATTTCTTTACTAAATACAGATTGTCCACCACCCTTAAATTCAGCCTTGAGGCAATACCTGTAGCTTACATTAGGGTGTATTTTGGTATCCTTAAATGTGCGGGTGTTGCCACCTACGGTAGAATACAATTGTAAAGGCTCAAACTCCTTGGCGCGGTATATTAAAATCTTACTGACATTTTTGAGGGGATATTCCCATTTTAGGCGAATGTGCTGCTGTTGGGTGTTTACCTCGTAGTTGATCTTGCGAATGGGCTGTTTGAGTCCCCGGTTGATGATTTTGCCTGCTACAGGTTTTGCCGGAGCCGACTCCAGCCCTGCCGCGTCTACTGCTACCAGAGTGTATTGGTACACCTTGTTGGTTTCTATGTCCTTGTCGGTATAGTCGCTGTATACGTTGGCGCTTTCTTCATTATTTTGGGGTTTGTTTTTCTCAAACAAAGCAATCTGTTTCCATTCATTCGTCCCTATTTTAGCCCGGTACAATACGTGTTTGCGCACATCATGACTACTACTCTTGATCCATTTAATCACCACTGCCGTATCGGTTGACATAACCAACTGAAAGGCGGGTTGTACGGGTGGAATAGTATCAGGACGCAATACTACGTAGGCGTCCGACATGTCAGACTGGTTCAGGTATTGATCTAGTGCCATTACCTTGTAGTGTACCGTGGGAGTAAGGGTATTGAGCGAAACTGTGTCGATAAAAGAGGTGTTGCTCACAATGCGGCGGCTCACCAAAGCGTATTCGGCATTGGCAAAATTAGCTCTAAACACTTTGTAACCTTTCACGTCTTTGTCGGGCACTGCCTGCCAGCTCAACCTTACTACTCCGTTGCTGTCAATCTTACCCGTGAGTTGGGCAGGTTTTACAGGCGGTATAGAGTCGGGCTGTTGGGCAAGGTAAGGAAACGTCGTACTGGTTTTGGTGGTGTTGTCTACCACTTTTATGCGGTAATAACTTGCCCCACCGTTGCCCAGGTCTACATAAGCGCGAACATTGGGCGCCAATATGCTTTGATGAATCGCTTGATACTTGCCACTGGCTTTGCGGGCACGCTCTACCCAAAAACCCTTGATACGCATCTCTTTATGTTTTGGAAAACTCCAGCGCAACTGCACTTTGCCCCCTGGCATTACCTGAGGCTGATCCATTACTGGCATCAAAGTCTCCAGGTTTTTGCCTTTGCCCGATACCACTTTCGACGGCTTACTTTTTTCGCCGAAAGGTGTTACCCCATACACCCTATAATGGTACACTTGCCCATTGGTGGGCAGCGAATCATTATAAAACATTTGATTGTTAGGACGTTGAGGGTCGTTTTGTACCGGATTGGTTACAGGCAAGGGGCTCGCCAACTCAAAGTTTTTGCCATCGGTAGAACGCTCCACAAAATAACTTGTAAACAAGTGTTCATGGTAGCTTCTGTTCCAACGTAGTACTACGGCTTGGTTGCCAAAATACGCCTTGAGGTCTACCGGGGCAGGCAGCGGTTGGTAGTCGCTGGCACCTGTATAGCGAAAGCCTTCCTCTATAGCATATTTTGTCTTGGGCACGTTGGGCACCACTTTATACAAATACTTCTCGTTGGGGCGGATGTTGCGGTCTACCCAAGCCAAACCCATAGCCTTAGCCACTACAAACGACTGATCGGCGGCAAGCAATGCATAAGTAAAACGCATGTTTTGCTCCCTTACAGTGTTGGCTATTTTGGTAAAGCGGTCTTTGGCGGTTTGGGTTTCGGCGCTAAAAGTTTTGCCGTACAAAGCCTGGGCAGCAATTGCCGCCTGTTTTTCAATCGTTGGATTAGCCACCAGTTTTTTCCAGGCAGCCAAAGGCAACGGTTTGAAGGTTTGCACGGGTATATCCAATCTGATCGCCTTGTCAAGCACTTTGCCATCTTTCCATACCAAAAACTTTTGCAGCGTGTAGCCATATTTTGTGGTATACTTCCAAGCAACGGCATTGTTGGGCGCCCACCGCAAAGCAATAGAGTCGGGATAAGCGCGGGTGATCAGTCCCACGGCAGGTTTGGCGTCTTCTTGGGTAGACTGAGCATAACCAAATTGGCTAATGCCGAGCCACACCAGCAACCACCACCCCAGGCGCAGGTATTTTTGATGCAATATCATTTTAATTGGGTTAATTTTATGTTTATCAAGTAGCTTTAGTCGGCTGTACTCTCAATAGTTGTTTTTCAAATGGTTTCCGCTGCGCTCATTGTTTTATTGTTAAAATGGTTGCGCAAAGCGGTTTAAAAATCTTCTATCCATCATACAAGAGCGACTACTTTATGCTCTCCTCAATAGTCAGTTTTTCTTTGTGTAATATGTAAATGTCAAATAAGATTCTAATTTCTTAGCTGATATGTTTAATTGTTGTCGTACTTATTTATATACATCGGTATTCAAGCTCTTCGCTTGATTGTTTTATGGTTAAAATGGTTGCGCAAAGCGAAGAAAATCTTAATTAAGAATTAGGACTATACAAAGCTCCTGGCTAGGGCGACCACAAGGGTAGCCCCTACTCCTTGATTTATTAATAACACTTCGTATACTCTTAATAAAAATTGATAATTCTTAATTAAAAAAACCTCGCTTTGCGAACCATAAAACCATTGAACAATTCAACAATTAATTTATTTACCAGCTTACCTCACCGGATTGTAAATCGTCATTGTTTTGGTCGAGGTGGGCTCGGTAGTACCCGGCAAGATGTACTTTACCGTAACATCATATTTGCCATAAGGTATGCGGCTAAACTGACCTTGCATTAACGATTTCTCCTCGTTGGTAAGAGACAACCCTTGAGTAAGACGGTGCGCTGCCTGGTTTTGCAAATCCCTCAAATCGCGCTCGGCGTAGTAAGGAATGTTGTAAACAAAAGCGGCGTTTGAGGGCACGCTCATTGCTTGCCCGCTCTTAATCTCACCCTCCTCCAGCATTTTGTGGCTTATATCCTGTAGCAGCGTAGTGCCATATACAGGAGGCGTGCCTATGGTGGCAGTGTTGCGCCAGTTAATGCTTAAGTGATGGTTATAAGGGTAGTTTTTGTACACCAATGGATAAATATCACGACGATACCAACGGCTGTCGGTCAGGCGGGCTTCTAACTGCACCAAAGGTTTGGCGGCAGCCGTACCCAACAGGTCAGCCTTGTCAAATATCTCAGTTGTTGCTACTGTTAAACCAAGGCGGTCTACCTGCGGAGAAACAAACTCTTTCCACTTGGAACGGGTATTGAGTCTTGCCATTTTTTTGGCAAAGGTGGCATACTCGCTCGTGCGGAAATGATAGCCCAAAGGACCTAGTATAGAAGTTTCTTTGCTGTTGGTGAGCGCTTCGCCAATGCTTCCGGTATTAATGGTCACATTTTCGTCGCCTTCCAACTTGCGGCTTTGCTTGGTTACGTTGGCGTCTATAGCTTTGCCTGCTTTAGGTATATTTACCAAGTCTACCTGATATACTTTGGCAGGGTCTAGCTTTTCGGGCATCGTAAAGGTTACTTTTTTAGCCGAAGCACTGTAAGTAAGCGGTACATCTACGGGCTTTTGGTCGCCTGCCTGACGAATGCGCACTACTTGTTTTTCCCATTTATCAGCGTCGGGCTTAAACAAATAAGCTTGCCCTTGTGCCAACTGGATATACCCTTGGCGGCTTTCGCCAATAAAGTAGTTGCGTTGGCTCACTACAGGGTAAGCATAGGCTACATTGGTAAGCGGCACATAAGTAGGAGCATCGCCCGACACAAAGTCGCTGGTTACTTCTTCGCTTACATCTTTTACTGGTTTCCAGGCATTGTTTACTTTTTCTTCAAAAACAACTTTCACCGTTACTTTACCCGCTTTTTGTGGGGCAAGCACTTCGCCAGGAATCAACGCCAACACTGTGTGGTCGTCGTTCCATTGCAGCTTTCCGGCTACTTCCTGGTTGTCTACAGTCAGTTTAAAATGTTGTAATTTAATTCGGTAAGTTTTCTTGATTTCGTCGATGTCTACCATTTCAAAAGGCTTGTCAACCGGGAGGTTAAACACCGCCTGAGGCGAGGTAAATACATCTACTTGTTGGGTTTGGTTGCGTGGCGTGAGTTCCGATACTACGTTTACTCCGCTCAATACCGAGCCGCCTACCAGTTGGCAAGGTTGCCCCAGGGTTACCTCAAAACGGCAATCTCCCTTGACCAAGCCTCCCAAAATACTAAAATAACCACCTACGGTGCCTTTCATCCAGGCAGGGTTGGGTAGTTTGGCTTGTAACAGCGCACCTGCGCCCATTTTTAGTATTTGGTAGCGTTTTTCAGAACCAAACAAATTTACTTTAATGCCTATCTCACAGTTGAGCCCGGCATAGGCTTGCCCTTGAGCATACCAGCCATTGATACCAACTGTGCCCTGGCGTCCTTTACAGCGTACATTGTCGCCATATTTTTTCAGCATTACGTCAAACCCAGCGTCGCCTTCAAATTTGCCATAAAATACCAAAAAGGAAAGGTCACCCGTGTTGACGCCCATATTGGCACCAAACACTACACCGCCACCTTGCAGCAACGACATTTCTTCTCTTGATTCGGGGTAACGTTCTTTGAGTACGTCAAGGATGTGACGAGGAGGAGTGGGCATTTCGGGAATACTGTTACCCGTCATAAAATATGCCCCAGTTTCGGCAAGCCCTAACAAGCGCAACTTGATGCGGTTTTCGGGGGTACCTATGTGTACATACCATTTGCCTGGTTCTACGTGAAACACGGCTTGTCCGCCGCCATCAAGCACACCGCCCGCTACGTTGATGTTCACGTTGAGGTTGCCATGCAAGGTTTTATTATCTACGTCAAAGTCTATGGCAGCATCGGCAGTAATGGCACCGTTTTCACCCGATCCAGTGTTGAGGTTGCCAGTAGATGCTTCAGGAATGAGTTTGTTGATTTGATCGCCAATCAAGCCGTCAGGTGCTTTCATCTTAGAAGCAACATCGGCAAGGCGTTTTACCTGATCTCTCAGCTGGGCTATAGGCACAGGTAACTTTACGTTTAAGAAAGTGGCGCGTCCTCGGAAGCCTACATATTTCAGACCGCCCGAATTGTTGAGGGTCATCTCAAAAGTAGCTTTTATCTTGTATGTTTCCAGGGTTGGACCTCCCAAAACAACGGAGGCTTTTAGGCCAAGGAAGGCGTCTTTGTTGGGCAGGTAGGTAACGCCCGAAGGAGTGTAACCCAGTGCAGCATTGGATACGTTTTCGGCAAATCCGGCAGGAGCCATTTTGTAATAGGCGCCACCACCAAAACCGTAAAACTTGATGCTACCCTCAGGGGTGATAGGAATACCAGTAGGCAAGGTAGCCATGGCGTCAGCGTACCAATAACGCATGCTGTTTACATTGCCAAACATAACGGCTGCCTGTAGCTCTACGCCCATATTCTCAGGCCCAAAGCGTACATCCATCATTCCCTTAAAACCATCGCCAAAGGTAAAGTCTTCTTTAAAAAACTCTACGCTTCCCATCAGTTTAAAAGCACCTGCGTCTACGTCTACCAGTACTTTGTCTACGTCAATGTCGCTGTATACAAACTTTTGACTGATGTTGCCTTCTTCCAAAGCACCCCAGATAGTAAAACCACCTTCGCCTTTGAAACTTAAACTTTTAGATTTCCCACTTTTGCTCCCTCCTACCAGGTTTACTCCAGCTTTAAACTTGATTCCGAACAACTCTTTGCCCGAATTGTCAATCTTGCGTACTGTGCGTATTTCCTGAATTTCTAAGGGATATTTGCCCAACTGGGTTTGGTCTACTTCTGAGCCTGCCGAAAATTTACCTAAATCTATATAAGGTTTTTCGGTTTGAATCACCAATTGCTCAAAGCGCATATCGGGCACATACACAAACTTGCTGTCTTTGTCTACCTTCTCTTTGCTTGCAATGGTGGTTTTGTTTACTGGCTCAGGCAACCCTGGGCTACCAGGTATACCCGGCTTGCCAGGGGTGCCCGGCGTACTTGGGTTATCTACCTTTTTCTTGCCAATGGTGAGCTTACCGTTCAAAGTAGCTTTTGCCACAAAGTGCTTGTCTTTAACCGATACCTCTAACACCGACGAAGGGTCAAAAGTCATGGTGGCAAGCCACAAAGGTACGTTTACTGGTTTGCTATAGTTAGCGTGAAACAAGTATTCGTCCTTGATCGGGTCAATCATTCCATCATAAGACACAAAGCCTTCGGCAATGGGTAGTTTGATGCCTCCGTTGAAACGGGCATATTTTACCTCGTTCGACAAAAACGACATTTCGAAATAGTCTACCGAAAAGAACCACTTTCCCATTTTGCCTTCGTCGCCTGCAATCAGGTTTTGGGCAATAAAAGTTCCACTAAATCCGGTTTTGTCCAGCAATACATCCTTTCCAGAAAAAGAAGTGCGTGCCTGAGCCGTGCCTTTGTTAAACTGGGGTGGTAAAAATACAGTTACTTCTGATATAAACACGCCTCGCCAAAGCTCTACCTGGTTGCCCGTGATAGAGGTCAAGGCAAGCTCACTGCCAGGGTTGGTAGGCAAACCAGGGTCTCCGGGGGTGCCAATGGGTCCTCCGCTAGGGTCGCCAGGATTACCCGTAGGGAAACCCTCAGGCAAACGAAAATCGGGTGAGTTGCGTAAATCGCTAAAATCGAAAATGGCGTTGGTTACTTTGAAACCAAAACCGTTCAACGATTTTACCTGAAAAGTTTGGTCAAAGCTTACTTTTGCCAACAGGTCATTCCAGCTTTTAATGTCTGCTTTAAAATGCCCCTTTACGCGTTGGTTGGGGTCGGTGCTGCGTGAACCATCCGGATTTTCTGGTATCAACCAATCGCGCGAAAAATCCAGCGATGCCGACAAACCCAATTGTTTGAAACCGTTACAGTCAAACGATACAAAAGTCTCGTTATCACCACCCTTCAAGGTAAGCAAACTATTGCCAATGTCCATCGGAAAGTCTTCGAGCAAGCTTAGTCGCCCGTTAGAAATACCACCTGTACTGCTAATGTGGATGTTGCTGCCACGAAAAGCCAGCCTACGTTTACCCGCACCAGGCTTTTCACCTTCTTCGCCTGGCTTTAGCTGGGCTTGTTGGTCGGTGGGTTGGGTATCGGGTAGCTCTAGCGACATATACGCCACCAAAGTAGCTCCAGTAGGCGTCAGTATCACGCTGTCTATCACCACCACATACTCTACGTTGCCAATGGTGCGCTTAATGCCCACCGGAAGCTCGACCAGGGTTTGTGGTTTTAAGAAAGATACGAAACGATTTTCGCGATCGACTTTCTCCAACAAATCGTGGGCTTTCTGAATCCACTCCTTTACGTTGGGAGGAGTTTTGGTCTGAGCCACACGCTTTTGCCACAACTGCCCCATGGGGTCGTTGGTTGTTGAAAAAGCATGGGCAGGAAGTGAAATGTTTTGTAATTGTGTAAAACTACGGGTTTGCCCCAAAGTGTATCTTTTTTGGGCTTTTGTCCGTTGGGTTTGCAGGGTGTCTGTTATCACCCGATGTGCTTTAGCCTCCATCTGGCAAAGCAGTGTAATGAGCAAGAAGGCAAACGTAGCCAAGGCTATAGTGCTCCCTCGTGCTGCATGCAAGTAGCGTATGCGCCAACATGCAAAACTTGTTCTCAGCATTTTTAAGGTAGTTTAGTGGTTTGAGTAAATGGTATCGTTAAATACCTAAGATAGTATAAGCTTATCATCTTAATTCAGAACAATATTCGGTAAAAGAATATATAATTCAAATATTTATACCCTTACAAATGGTATACATTTAATTAATTTGGTATTTTTGAAGACATGTTAAAAGTAAACAGGTAGGGGTGTACGGGGTACTCAGGGCAATTTTGAAGTAAACAAAGGGGTAAATGAACAGTCTGTAAAAAAAATGAACGATGGTCACAAAAAAGTACTTTTTGTAGTGCCTTTTTGGAGATTTGGGGAGGAAAATCAGACGATAAAAAGGAAATAATCTCTAAAACACATTGCTTTTTGAGAAACTTTATATTTCAATTTGAAAACATTTAGTTGCAATACACAAATAATTCAACCACTTTGCTACCTTTACAATGCGCACTTAAAACGGAGTGTAAAAGCAATAAGTTGTGTAGAAAGAGAAGTTTTTTTAATACTTTTTTATTTATTCGAAAACCTGCCAGGTTTAAAATTAAAGGCTCCCTGCGAAGGTCTTACCACAGGGCGACCTATCTGAAAACCTGCCAGGATTTTTTAGCTCGTCACAGAATCCTGGCAGGTTTAAAATATAGGCGTTTGTAAAAAAGCATTTCCCCCTAATCATTGTTGGGCAACACAACAGGGGTTTTGAGAAGTGAAAACACCATTTTTTTTGTAAATTCAGCGGCTGCGGTTTGAACGCACGAAGGATTGATCAACGTAGATTGACCCGACCACACCATTCTGCTTTTTCCGGGAACAGGACGTTGCTTAAGATCGTAGAAAGCTGCTTCAATCAAATAAGCTTTCTCGTTGACATAATACCCTGTTTTTGAAACCTGTTGGTAAGTTTGGTAGTAATACCCCTTAAAATTTCCATAGGCATCGGCTACATTGGCAGGGTCTCCTGACACATACTTTTTAGATTGTTCGCTCTTGAGCAAACTCATGGTAATGACACCGTCTAACTGATGGTTTTGAAGTATTTGCCTTATTTTTGAAGTGTCCTTTCGGCTAACTTTTTGGTCAGGAGGAAACACCTCTACCCCTGGCACTGCGTTGATTCCTTTTTCTTTCAAAAGTTGTACGGCTTTCTTCTCGAACGCATTGCGGGCGGTTAAATCCTGACTCACCCCTATGACTACAATTTTGGCAAAGCGGGTAGCCTGATAATTGGGTTTTGTCCAACTGGAATGTAGCCGTGGAGCACAGCCAATCATTCCTGATAATATAATTATTGATAAAAAGTATTTCATTGTTTTGTGGATTTACAATAGTCTATAGCACTGACAAGGTTCTAGGTGCACCCTGTTCTAAAGGCAACTAACAAATTCATAGTATGTTTATTTTCAATGACTTATAAATTTGTTAGTTAAAAACTCCGATAGGGGCAAGCGAACGTTTACCTTGTTAAATAGTTGTTCAATTCATCATCAGTAATCAACCTTGCCTAAAATCACTGTGGAGTGTTGTAACATTGCCCAAGCCAAATATACGCATAAGTTGATAAATAAGCAGCCTATACTACCTGTTATACATAGCGTAAAAGGGGCTGTCTCATAACTCAAGTCTTAGCAAATTTCCTTAAAGGAAAAACGATTTTTAAAGTATTTTATACCTGCCAGGTTTTGGAAATCTGTCAGGTATGATCAATCATTAAAATAATATTTTTCTGAAAATGATTATGAGATGGCTTTTTGTTTTGGTGCATTTGTAACAAAAAATGCCCAGTCTGAGAATAAAACATAAAAAAAGGTGGTGTAAACGTCTTTTACACCACCCTTTATCAACTAAAAATAAACACTATGCGTGCTTCATTACTTTACAAAAAACTTGGTTTGACTTGACGATTTATCTGTCACCACGTTTAGAATGTATAGTCCTTTTTTCAACCCATTGACTGACAAACGTTGCGTGGCTGTTTGGTTACCTTCTTCCTGTACCATTACCTGTCCTTTGAGGTTTACCACTTGCAACTGCACTATTTGTTCTTTGCTATTGGCTTGTATTTTCAAATAATCGGTAGCAGGGTTAGGGTATACGCCTACCTTACCAATGGTGATTTCTGCACTGGTAGTGCGACAAGCAAACGAAGGGTAATTGGTAAAAGAATAACTTGTGCTACACCCTGAGGCATTGTCTCTCACTACTAAAGTGTGTTGTCCTCTGCGGCAAAGTTTTACAGATATTCCAGTGGCTACCACTCCCCCAAAGCTATCATACCAGGTATAAGTATAGTTACCACTTCCACCTGTTACGGTGGCTTGCGTATTGCCATTGACCATCATCATCAAATATATAGTCAATGGGCTAGGAGCCTGGTAAACAATCGTTTCGCCATCTACTTGCTCTGGCAAGATGCGTGATCCGTAGTAGTTGCCTGGGGTGGCAGAAGTACCAGTAATGGTATAAAGAATATTGTTGGTAGCAGTAGCATATAGTTTACCATTGAGCCCCAACTCAATGTTGCCCGTGTGATGAATACTACTGGTACCTGTTACAAATGTGCTTGACTGGGGGTTGGACAAAGAAGTTCGCACAATGCCCTGAGAAGTTGTTACATACAAGTCATTGCTGTTGGCACCAAACTCTAGTTCACTGTTATCATCAATATTGGCTAAATTGATGCTGCTCATAGCCCCTGTAGCCACGTCCATTATGGCTATATGAGCCCCTATTCCTCCTGTCCATTGTATCCAGGCAAGCGATGCCTGATTGGGCGAAAGCTCCAGAGTACGCGTATTGATTATTTTGTTTGCAGGGTCTTTGGTAGACATCAAGCTTCCGTTTTTGGTTAATCCACTGTTGTTGAGCCTTACTTTTACAAGTTGGTCGGTATTAAAGTTTGGGCTGGCACTTCTTCTAATGGTCGCATATAGTGTTCGCTCATTGTTGCTTTCTTTCGATAGGGCGGTTTCTATGTTGGTACTAATTACCAGAGGAAAATCTGCATAGGTAACCTTTGATATTGAGTTAGACACGGTAATATTCTGATTGGCGTCTACGGTTACTCTAATTGCCCCTATTTCGTAGCCATCATAAGGAGCACCTCCATTAGGAAAAGCGCCTAGTTCAGTCACTTTGACATACACCACATAATACTCGCCACAACTACCGCCAGGCACTGGTACAATATGAAAACCTCTGACACAATAAGACGGTCCGGGAATGGTAAAAGCAACACCCCCTGTTTTGTTGTATATTTTGTTATGTAATACATAAAATACCGGGTTGCCGCTGGCATCAAACAAACCTTTGGTATTGGCGGTGCCACAAGTAACTGCAGTACCAGGCAATACGCTCATAGAATTGGTAGACAATGTAAACTTTTTTAAGGGATACAAAGCCCAATGAGGATTTTGAGCTTGTATAGCATAACTTCCAAGCAAACATAAGGTCAATAATGTAATCTTTAAATTTTTCATAAGTGATGTTTTGTAATGGTTTGTTAAGCAGGGCTTTTCTTATAAAAAAAAGTGTCCTGAGTGTGTAAATGAAGTCCAAACATAACAAAGTGGGGCAGTAAAATTGGGGACAACTTCACCAACCGTGGGTTTAAGTTCACGAGCGGTAAGGTTTGGGGAATAAAGGTTTTGAGAAATGAAGCACATCCATCTCGGCTACGCCCTGAAAAACCCGCTCACACGCTGGCGCAAGTCTCCAGACTTGTGTCCATCGTAGCAAGCTCAAGCTTGAGTATTTGTTTTTTGCAAAAACATGGAAGTGAGCCATCCCGAACTTGTTTCAGGACAAGATGCTTCCGCAATTATAAGCACAAGCAAAGGACGCTTGCGTTAGGGGCACCTGACGAACCATCACAACATTATAACACCTCCCGCGAAGGTCTTACCGAAGGGTGACCTGAGCAACGCAAACCCAATAGTTAGAAAAATCACTTGTCCATCAAATGAGGTGTTAGTAAAAACTCATTTACAAGCCCTTGAGTTGGCAGTGGTTGGTCGGGCTAAAGCCTGAAGACCAACACGGGAGAGGTAGTTTTTTTGTTGAATTGACTGCGAAAACCTGGGCAAGATGCTTCCGCAATTATAAGCACAAGTGAAGGACGCTTGCGTTAGGGGCACCTGACGAACCATCACAACATTATAACACCTCCCGCGAAGGTCTTACCGAAGGGT
>NZ_CANLRP010000161.1 GCF_947493425.1 uncultured Microscilla sp.
ATACGCGAACCGTATGTCCGGTGGTGTGAGAGGGATAAAGTAGGGTAGAATGATTTCCTACTTTACCCTACTCGATTGGAGGTACCTTGTTTTGTTGCCATATTATATGTGTCAACTGCTTCATCATTTCGGGCAAATAATGGTAAATATTAGCTTCTTGTACCACCAGGCCTCATTATTTAGGGAGGAAATAGCAAATGTAGGGGCAATCCCTTGTGGTTGCCCTAGTGAAGAGCAACCATAAGTGTATAATATGTCCCTTCAAGGAAAAACGGTCTTATTTTCAGTCACTGGTAGTATCACATTAAAGTGTGTATGGAAATTACTTTTTCAATCGTACACGGTGAAAGGTAGGACTACCTAAAGCCAAAATCAAGTAACTTGCTTGATAGTCAATAATTTAAATTTGTGCTGTATATTATGGTTATCTCCCTTGCTCGTCATCACACTACCCAATCTATTCCTTATGACTTGTTACTTTTGGCAGACCCCCACCAAAGCAAAATAGACGAGTACCTGTCTTATAGCAAGCTATACATTGCCTATACTTCGGCAGGTGATAGGGTAGGAGCCTGTGTAGTAACCGATTTGCCCAAAAATGCTAGGGAAATACTTAATCTTGCGGTAGAAGAAACCTACCATCGCCAAGGCATTGGCAGGCAAATTATTACACAAATAGTGCACTTGGCACAAACCCAAAACATACAAAAGCTATGGGTGGCTACTGGCAACTCCAGCATAGGGCAGTTGATTTTTTATCAGAAGTGTGGCTTTGAGATGCACACCATTGTTCCCAATTATTTCATTGATCATTACCCCGAAGAAATTGTAGAAAACGGCATTGTATGTAAACACCAAGTAAGGTTGGTGTACTGTTTAAGCCAAAAACAGTAAGCAGGCAGTTTTGAGTATCAAATGTTTACTTACCTTTTGCTCATTTTTACACGTCAAAAAAAGCGGCTTTGTAGCATTCCCGTGGGTTGACTCTATTACTTGGTCATCTTCTCTTTTTACCAATATTAAAAACCGTTGCTTCGTGAAAATACTTCATAGTGGTTTTAGTCAAAGTTGTTTGCTGGTTATCAGTTATTGATGAATTTAAAAACTATTTAACTGGGTGTTTAGGCGTAAAACCGAAACATTTTTAAAAATAAAGTGAGTACACAATCTTAATATAAAATACTGGTTTACAGTGTTTAACAAGGTGAATGTTTACTCGAATCAGCTATCGACTAAATACTACCATCTACCGATTTTATAAGTCGTTAAAAATCAACGCCCTATAAAATCGGTAAGTTGCTTGTAGAGCAACGTCAAACTTGAAGCTTATCGCTAAAAGCACCGATATGCATCGGTACCCAAGGACTTGAAGCTTGTCCCTACAGGCGCTATGGACTATTGTTGTAAACAATCAGGTAATAAAACTATAGTGCCATTTTGTAAATTGAGGGTTATTTATTTGTTTTACAGGCTTATACAACACTTCAATAAAACACACCAATTATGATGCAATCACTCATAGAAGGTTTTCGTGCCCAATTGCAAAAGGCACAAGAAATAGGCAAAAGCCTTACCTTCACTGCTCCTAACCAACCTATCCAAAATGTAGTAATTGCGGGATTGGGGGGCTCAGGCATTGGCGGCAATCTGGTAGAGTCGTTTATGGCATCAGGGCTCAAAGTGCCAGTTACTGTGTCAAAGACTTATACCGTACCTAATTTTGTAAGTGCTCATACCTTATTTATTGCTTGTTCTTTTTCAGGAAATACCGAAGAAACCTTACAGGCTTTAGAGCTGGTAGAGCAACGTGGAGCCAAAATATTTTGTGTAACTTCGGGAGGGCAATTACTGGAAAAAGCAAAAAGCGCAGGCTATGACTTTGCCCAAATTCCTAACGAAGCACCTTGCCCCAGGGCATTTTTGGGTTATTCGCTTACCCAATTGTTGTATGCTTTTAAAGGCTACAAATTATCTGACACTGAGTTTGAGGCCGCTTATACTGAAACCCTGGCTTTGCTTGAGAACAATGCCACTGACATTCAGGAAAAAGCCCGTGAGCTGGCCAACGCATTTTACAATCACTTGCCAGTAGTATATGCAGACACCCACTTTGGCGGTGTAATTACTCGTTTTCAGCAGCAGATCAACGAAAACTCAAAGCAGCTTTGCCATGCCCACGTATTTCCGGAAATGAACCACAACGAATTGGTAGGTTGGGAGTCTGGCGATAGTGTACGCAACAAAACCGCAGTATTGATGATTCGTTCGGGGCTTGACCATGAGCGGGTAAAGATACGTATGGATATTTGCAAGAACATATTTGAAGAAAAAGCGGCTAAGGTAATAGAGCTTGAACCCAAAGGTACTTCATTGATCACTCAGTCGTTTTACCTCATTCACTTGCTAGATTGGGTATCGTTTTATCTTGCCGAAAAAAATGGAGTAGACCCGTTTCAGGTCAACATTATTATGCACCTCAAGGGTGAATTAGCCAAGGTATAAGCAGGCAAAGTCATCGAAAACAGAATGGCAGTTTTTCCGTTTTTAGAGTATGTTTAAGTTTTACCTGGTGGGTAATTTTTAGACATACTCTTGTTATTTTACTGCATTATACACAACAGTAAATGTAGACCTAAATAGATGTGATATGAAAAAAGACATTGAGATACCTAAAGTAGAAGGAGTAGAAGTGGCGGTTGCCCGAAAAAAGACCGAAACAGGTGAGTATGATTGGCACGTGTACTTGATCAATCGTAATGACTTTGTGTTAGACAATATTCTGATTACTTCTACTGGTTATGGGCAAAAAAATGGAGAAGCCCAAAAAACATCTACTTTGCGCCAAATGATAGAAAAAATAGATAAAGAGAGTTTTGCTATTATAGAACGTATTGACCCACAGGTGTTTCATCTATCAAACGAATATTGGGTGAGTTATTATGTAAATGGGCAAATACACGACAAAAAATTCATCTTTATGCCAGGCAGCATTGTAGAACAAAACCTAAGCAATATAGACGTGCTCAACCTGGAAGGCGTACGTCATATATAAGTTCATTGCTCATTGTGTTGGTAATGTGTAAGCACTTGGGCACTTGCCACCATCTAATCAAAAACTCACCCAATCACCAACAATCCTAAACGATCAAAACAAGTAAATGTCAGACATACAAGAGACTCACATTCACCCCAGAATAAAACATATACTCTTTGTAGATATCAAGACTGTCTCACAAAGCGATAGTTACCATACCCTGCCACAAAATCTGCAAAAATTTTGGGAGAAAAGATTTGCTTACCGCCGCAATGAAGACCTCAACATTGAAGAGCATTATTTTCAACAGGCAAGCCTACAGGCAGAGTTTGGAAAAATCGTGACCATTGGGGTAGGGTATTTTTATTTAGACGAACATAAAGAAACGGCTTTGAGGGTAAAAGCTTTTACTGGGGCAGATGAAAAAGAGCTTCTGGAAGACTTTAAGGCGTTGATAGATACCAAGTTTACCGATAATTTGGTAATGTGTGCCCACAACGGAAAAGAGTTTGATTATCCTTATTTATGCCGTCGTATGGTTATTCATGGCGTAGAGTTGCCACTTACGCTCAATTTGCTTCACAAAAAACCTTGGGAAATTCCTCACCTTGATACCTTGGAAATGTGGAAGTTTGGCGATCGTAAACACAAAACATCATTATCTTTGCTTGCTACATTGATGGATATTCCTGAGGTAGAAAATCGATTAGAAGGGCAAGACATTAACAAGATTTACCACAAAACCCAGGATATGAAGCAAATTACTCAGGGGTGTATGCGGGATATTGAAATTTTAGCCAAACTTTTCTTGAAGTTAAACCAAATACCCATAAATTTAGAAAATCGTGTCTATAAAATAGATTAAAGGATAGCTGTTAACTAATTTAACACTTTATATAGTTTAAGTGCATTGGTAGCTTTTGCACTACACAAACACACCAAAACATTACGTGAAGGAGACAAGTGGGGCAGGCGAAGAAATCAATAACCAGGCACCTTGTATGTGCTATAGACTAATAGAGGGAACATGTCATCATTTAGCAACGAAGAAGAAAACGAAGTAATTTTAGATGTTCGAAACCTTGAGGTGAGCTTCTCAACCGATAATGGGATTATCAAAGCTGTAGACAACATCTCTTTTCAAATACCTCGTGGCAAAACGTTAGGTATTGTAGGTGAGTCGGGATCGGGCAAATCAGTAACCTCGTTGGCTATTATGCGGCTTATTCAAGAACCCGTAGGCAAAATTACTTCTGGTGAGATATGGTTTGATTCTCCTACCCTAAAGCGTAAAATTAATTTGGCAAAAGCCACCCCACAAGAAATGCGTGAGATCAGGGGCAAAGACATTGCAATGGTGTTTCAGGAACCTATGACCTCGCTCAATCCGGTATATACTTGCGGTAACCAAGTGATGGAAGCCATTTTATTACATGAAAATGTGACCAAGAAAGAAGCTTATGATAAAACCATTGAGCTTTTTAAGAAAGTACGCTTGCCCCGACCAAAGAAAATGTTCAATTCTTACCCTCATGAAATATCGGGAGGGCAAAAGCAAAGAGTAATGATTTCAATGGCACTATCGTGCAACCCTCGCTTGCTTATTGCTGATGAACCCACCACTGCATTGGATGTAACAGTACAGGCAGCTATTTTGGATTTGCTGCAGATTTTGCACGAAGACAAAGACGTATCTATCATTTTTATTACCCACGACTTAGGCGTGATTGCCGAAATCGCTGATGATGTAATGGTGATGTACCACGGGCGAATGATGGAGAAAGACGATGTGTGGAATATTTTTGACAACCCTCAACACCCTTACACTAAAGGTTTGTTGGCTTGTCGCCCTCGTTTGGATGTGCAAATGCGGGTATTGCCAGTGATTGATGATTTTATGGAGGTAACAGAGGACGACTCTATCATAGAAAAGGCCAACCATAAGTATGCATCGGTAGGAGAAGCATTGCTGCTTAACTTTGTAACCGAAGATGAGGTAGAAGAGCGTAACCGTGAACTTGCCCAAAAGCCTCCTATTCTGGAAGTAAAAAAACTCAAAAAATATTTCCCCATTCGCAAAGGCCTTTTTCAGAAACGTCCTGCTCCTATCAAGGCAGTAGACGATGTGAGTTTTCAGGTGTACCCTGGCGAAACTATAGGACTGGTAGGAGAGTCAGGCTCAGGGAAAACTACCCTGGGGCGTACTATTATGCGTTTGATAGAGCCTACTGGCGGGTCGATTATTTTTGAAAATGAGCGTATCAATGATTTTAAAGGAAAAAACATGCGCAAATTGCGTCGCGATATGCAAATTATTTTTCAAGATCCTTATTCATCACTCAATCCACGCATTACTATAGGAGATGCCATTCTGGAGCCCATGCGTTTGCATGGCATACTGGCCAACAATCGCCAACGTAAAGATCGGGTGATAGAATTGCTGGAAACAGTAAGTCTTAAACCAGAACATTACAATCGGTACCCTCATGAGTTTTCGGGTGGGCAACGCCAGCGGGTAGTCATTGCCCGCACGCTAAGCCTTAACCCTAAGTTTATTATTTGTGATGAGTCAGTGTCAGCGTTAGATGTATCGGTACAGGCACAGGTACTTAATTTATTAAACGAACTCAAAGACAAGTTTAACCTGACTTATATTTTTATTTCACACGATTTGTCAGTAGTAAAGTTTATGTCTGACCGACTCATTGTAATGAACCAGGGTAAGATTGTAGAAAGCGACTATGCAGACAATATTTATGATAACCCTAAAGAGGAATATACCAAAAAACTAATTGAAGCAATTCCTAAGGGCACCCTCGAAGACATTAGAAAAGCACAATTAAGAAGACGCTTGGGTAAGGAGAAGAAAAATAACAATTCGGCAACTTAGCAGTTGAATTTATAGTAAGGTTATTGCTATTACTTAGTAGTATGAGTAAATATGATGATACCACTGTTTTAACTATAAAAAGTGATAATCAGTCGTGGCTTTTGCAAATAAAAAACAATAATTATCAACTCATTACCCAACTTTTATAAAAAAAAATACGTTACTTTGAAGCATAAAGCCCCCTCCTTGATAAAAGACAAGTTGTATGCTGGTCTTTAATTAAACTCAATAATCATTTTCCCATCCAACTTAATTATCAATCAACCGATTTTAACACAAACAAGAAGAAAGAATGAAAACGAAAAAAAAGAACCCCAAGAAAAAACCAACAAAAAAACTACTAAGCAAACGAAGATTTAAAAGAAGCAAAAAGAATACCCTCACCATTGAACATTTCCAATCTAAGATTTATACAATACTCAATCAAAAGCCAGAGCGCATGCTGGCCATTGAGGACTTGATTGATATGCTGAATGTTACCACTGAAAAAAATAAGGTAAAGGTAATTGATGCGCTCGAAAAGCTTGCTGACAGCGACCAGATTTTGGTAGACCAGGAAGGCAACGTTCAAATCTTGCTAAATATAGTAGAAGGCATTGTTGACTTTGTAAACCCAAGGTTTGCGTTTATAGTAAGCGACGAAACCGAAGAAGATACCTGGGTAGACGCTGACAACCTAAAGTTTGCTTTACACGGTGATCGGGTAAAAGCTCGTTTGTACCCCAATAGCAAGGGCAAACGCACCGAGGGTGAAGTAATGGAAGTGCTGGAGCGCAAAACCAATGAATTTGTAGGTAAGATAGAGATCAAAGAAAAATATGCTTTTGTGATTGCCGACAACCGTCGCATGCACCTGGATATTTTTGTGCCACTCAAAAATATCAACGGTGCCAATAACGGTGACAAGGTGATAGTAGAAGTGCTGGAATGGCACAACGAAAAAAACAGTCCGGTGGCTAAGGTAAAAGAGGTGTTGGGTGCCCCTGGGGTAAACGAAACCGAAATGCATGCCATTATGGCTGAGTTTGGTCTGGCACGACACTTTCCGGCGGAGGTGCTCAAAGATGCTGAGAAAATCAGAGGACGAATTACCAAAGTAGAAATAAAGAAACGACGTGATATAAGAGAAACTTTGACCTTTACTATTGACCCTGAAAACGCCAAAGACTTTGATGACGCCTTGTCTATAAAAAAACTGGATAATGGCAATTGGGAAATAGGAATTCATATTGCAGATGTAACCCATTATGTAAAACCTGACTCAAAGGTAGATAAAGAAGGAGCGGAGCGAGCTACTTCGGTATATTTGGTAGACCGTGTGGTACCTATGTTGCCAGAGCGTTTGTCTAACGAATTGTGTTCTTTGCGCCCTCACGAAGACAAACTTACTTTTTCGGCAATGTTTGAGCTGGACGCAAACGCCCACGTAATCAAGGAATGGTTTGGTCGTACTGTGATCCACTCCGATCGTCGCTTTAGCTATGAAGAAGCCCAGGAAGTAATGGATTCGGGCAATGGCGATTATGTAGACGAGTTGCGTACATTGAATGCATTGGCTAAGAAATTGACCGCACAACGTTTTGAAAAAGGTGCCATGAGTTTTGAAACCGTAGAGGTGAAATTTAAACTTGATGAAAACGGTACTCCCATAGGTTTGTATACTAAAGAGCGCAAAGATGCCCATAAATTGATTGAAGAGTTTATGTTGCTTGCCAACCGTAAGGTGGCTGAGTTTGTATTTAAACTACCAGTAAAGGGTACCAAAGCCGAAAGTAATACAATGGTGTATCGTACCCATGATGACCCAGATGTAGAAAAACTGAAAAACTTCTCTGGATTTGCCAAAAGATTGGGGCACGAGGTAAAGTTGAATGGCAAAGCAATGACTCGTTCGTTGAACAAGCTAATGACAGACATAGAAGATACACCACAGCAAAACGTGTTGCAAGGGTTGGCTATTCGTACAATGGCCAAGGCTATTTATACTACTGAAGCTACTGGACACTTTGGGCTGGCTTTTGACCACTACACCCACTTTACCTCACCTATTCGTCGTTATCCTGACATGATGGTGCACCGCTTGTTGCAACATTATCTAGACCATGGCAAATCGGTAGATAAAAAGGCGTATGAGAAACTGTGTAAACACTCTACCGATATGGAGAAACGTGCTGCTGAAGCTGAACGTGCTTCTATCAAATACAAACAGGTAGAATACATGCAATTACTCAATGACTCTGACAAAGCCTATGATGGTGTAGTAACTGGAGTAACCGACTGGGGTATTTATGTAGAAATAGAAGAAACCAAGTGCGAAGGTATGATAAGAATGAGCGACTTGGTAGACGATTTTTATCAACTAGATGAAGAGAACTACCGAGTGGTAGGTAAACGTACCAAAAACGTGATTATGTTTGGCGACACGATCAAAGTAAGGATTAAAGCCACCGACCTCGAAAAACGCACCATGGACTTGCTGAAAGTATATGACGATGAAAGCTAAGGGCTGACCTTTAAGGTCAGCTTTTTTGTTTTTATACTGTACCTTGTTTTCTTTGTACAGCATATAAGCCAACCTCACGCTATATTATACCCCAATAAACCTCTTTTTTTTCCTCTTATACTGAATCAGAGGGTAAACCCCCTGTTTTAGATATATCCATTCACCTACCTTTGTTATATACAATCAAATTATTCACCTAAGAACTTGTTTAAAACTAATCAAAGACACAACCCTCCAAAATTAAATTTGGAGGGTTTGAAAACTTACTGAAGATTAGGTTCCTTATTTAGTAGTATTGTGCAATCTTCATAACCAGTAAGGAATTAAGTGATCAACTGAAAATAAGTTTAACTCGCTCATAGTATGATAGTTATATTTGTTGTTGCTTGGTTAAGTCAAGTAGTTCTACTGTGATACTGTATGGAGTTAATACAAGTGTACTGGTATTGAGTTGAGCACAAGCTCTCTAAAGATGGATGTATTAAACAAGTGCTAATAACCAAATTATAACAATGAAAAACTTTAAAAAATTTGAAATGACAAAAGGCGATTTAAAAGCTGTAAAAGGTGGTAAAATTGACGAGTCTACCTGTGAGTCACTAGATGGATTTATCATGGTCATTGGTGGAGAAGATCACTGTGTATTTCATTAAGCGCCTTAAATTACAAATCCTCAGAAACCATGCTTTTCTGAGGATTTTCTTTTTTTATAAAGACCTTTATCTATTGTCAGGCAGCGTGTGTAACAGTGATCGTAGGATCAAACATAATCATAAACTCATTTAAGTCCTGATCAGAGGCAATTTCCAGCTTTTTGCGTAAACGATACCTTTGCATTTTTACACTATCAGGTGCAATTCCCATCAAATCGGAAATGTCTTTAGTATTAAGATTGAGCCTTAGCAAAGCACATACCTGTAAATCATTCTTGGTAAGCGATGGATATTGATGTTTCAGTTTTTGATAAAAGTCGGGGTGCAGTTGGTCAAACACTTGATGAAAACTTTCCCAATCTTTGTCCATATTAAGGCCTTGATCTATCAGGTTTACCAGCTTCTGACACATCTTTTTTGCTTTACTGAAATTCTTTTGCTGCCGCATTTCATTTATCAAAGTTCTCAGCTGCCTTAATGTCTGGTTTTTTTGCAGCATGTGCAGTGTATGTGTGGTTACTTGTTGGTTTTTATAATTAATCTCGTTTTGTAAATTTTTTGTTTCGGCATTTGCCCTTGCTTGTGCTTCTTGCAAACGTGCCCTGGTTTGTTTTTTTAGATGTTCATGGGCGGTATTCAGTGCCTGATTGAGTGCATTGAGTTGTTGATTATTCTTCTGTTTGCTTCTGTAAAACCTAATCACTACCAATAATAATAACAACGATAAAACCAATAGGGCATACGTAGTGTTTTGCACTGTTCTACGGTGATTTGTAATCTCTATAAACAAACTTTTCTCTTGAGCATGCGCCCAATGTAGCGAATCTTGCTTTTTTTCGTAAGTATACTTTGTTTTCAGATGGGCTATTTTTTGTGCATTGCCAATATTCAATAAACTATCCGTCATTTGTTTAAACAAATGATAGTCTTGGTATGCATCCTGATAGTTACCCATCATTTTGTGAATTTTTGCGCGTATTTCGGCACCGGCCTTTAGCAACTGAGATTGTTTGGTTTGCTGGGCAAGGGTTACCCCTTTGTTGGCTTTTGCCAATGCCTGGGGGTACTTTTGCTGGTGGTATAATGCTTTGGCTAAATGCAAAAAAACTTCTGCTATCAATGGTTGCTCCCCTAGTTTTTGGTACAACTCCAGGGCTTGCCTGAGATAATTAAATGCCTGCGTATACTCTTTTTGGGTGATCATCAGGTTACCCAATAAGAGTTTACTATGGGCTACAATACTTTTATTCCCAATTTGAGTGCTCAGTTTCAATGATTTTTGGTAATAAACCAATGCTTTATCATACTGTTGTTGTTTGTCATAAATACCTCCAATGGCGCTATAACTCTGGGCTACCCCACGCCGATCGTTGAGTTGTTGCTCTGTTTTGAGCGATTTATGAAAGTAAGTAATCGCCTCAGGGTAGTTGTGTTGGTCTTCGTATAAACTACCTATGTTGTGCAGTGTTTTTGCAATACCTGGTAAGAGTTTAAGTTTCTCTTTGATACGCAATGATTTTTGGTAATAAGTTAAGGCCTTGGGGTAGTCACCCAGGGTTTGGAAAGTCAGCGCCAAGTTATTATAATTAGCCGATATCCCTTTTTGATTGCCGCTTGCCTGAGCAAATTTTAGGGCTTTTTGGTGGTAGTGCAAGGTTTGTTGAATATTACCCAGGCTTTCGTACACATTGCCAATGTTGCCACAATATACCCCTATTCCCTTGGTATCTTTTGTCTGTTGAGCTATTTGTAAGGCTTGCTTGTAGGCTACTAAAGCTGGTTTGTAATTGCCCTGATGTTCTTCAATTGCTCCTAACAGGTTATAAACATTGCTGTGATTTTTGAGGTGAGGGTGTTTTTGAACAATCGTTAACATGTGGTGAGCGCGAGCCTTGGCTTTGGCATAATATCCTGTAAAAAGTAATAACCAACCTATTTGGCTATGTGCTTTGAGTGCTGCTTGTGGGCTATTGGTTTGTTTTGCCAAATTTAACGCAAGGTTGGCGTACAGCAAGGTTTGGGTAGAATCTAGCTGATCGCTGTACTCTCTGGCAAGTGCATTATATACCTGTAGCTTTTCTTTAGTGTCAGGCACGCTGTGAAGCCTATGCTTTAATGAGTCTGTTTTTGTGTGGTTTTGGGCAAAAGTATAGGTCGACAGCAGGAGTAGCCATAAAACCAGTCCAGGCAGTTTATGAAGTAAGTAATACATTGGTAATATAATTAATTGGCGTTGTGGTAGTCAATAATAGTTTTTTGCAAGCTGTTGACTTTTAGTAAAACAACAAAAGTAAGTGTTCCAAGAGACGATGCTCTATAGAGCAGGTGAGTTTTGTAGTTTTACTTAATAATAAGACCAAAGGTAGGTAATTGTACTAATTATTATAAGGTGTTATTTTGCTAAACAAGTGTTGTGTAAGGAATATAGGAGAAATGCTGCTGTTTATTGGCTAAAAAACACTCAAATATAGAATAATCTCTTGTGTTGGTAATGGTGAGACAAGCACATTCTCTGGCAATCTCCTGCATCTGTTCATAGCAAACAGGTGACTGACTTTATTGCTTCAACTTGATTAAGTGATTCAAAAACAGGTTGTTATAAAACATTGTATACCTTAAATAACTGAGTTTATCTGACTGAGAATTGCCTGCTTGATGGATAAACGCTAACATTGCATTGTAAGTAATACAAATAGTCTGAAAAATGACTAAGGGTTAAAATAGTTTAGAAGGCTTTGGCAGATAGCTCATAAATTATTAATCATAACTTTGGATAGGTAATGTGATAATTATTAGAATATAGGTAAACTGAGCAAAAATTACATACCTTATTCAAAGTTTATCAAAAAGCGTAGTCTGTTATAACTACGCTTTTTTTTGCTCAAAAGCACTCCTTTTATGAATTGATACCGTCCATTGGTGAACAAAAATCACCCTTTAGTAAATTCATCAACTTTATCTTACTTGAAACGTTATACCTTTGTAGCGTAATAAAAAAACGTATTTTTTACATTTACTAATAAGGATTATTGTATTATGAAAACACTAAAGATTTTTACTCTTGTTGCTTGTGTTGCTGCTTTGGCATCGTTTACTATGGCTGATAAAGCTCCTGCCAAAGTAGAAAAAAAGGTGGAAACAAATTTTGCTCATTTTAAGCTGGTCAATGATACTGGCAACAAAGTGCGTATTCATACAGGGTATGGTGTTGTTTCTTTGAACAAACGCGGAGGATCTACTTCTGTGACTTGTCGCCCAGGCAAGAAGGTATATACAGCTCCTCGTGGTAGCAAAGACAAATTCCTTTTTAAAGTAACTTCAGGAATGTGTGGCAAGACTGTAAAGTTGTCAAAATACTTATAGTCAGCAGGTCAAAACTTTATTAAAATAGATACAAAAGAGAGTCTTTACGGAGGTTCTCTTTTTTTTATTGGGTTTAGCTAAGTTTTTGTTATCTTTTGAGCATTCATTTATTTGTATAAATTAGTGTATGGCTTTATCTGATACTGAAATTGAAAAACGAAAGGCAGTAATTGCAACAACCCAGGATGAAACTCAAAAAGTAACCCGGATAATAGACCTTGCTTTTGATATTTTGTATCAGAATAAAGTGCCACAAGCCAATGCTTTGTTAGAAGAAGCGGCATTATTGGCCACACAAATAAAGTTTAAAGATGGGTTGGGCAGGGTAACGCTAGGCAAGGCGGCTATTGCTTATTTTACCGCCAACTACGATGACTCAGCCTTGTACTCTGACCAAGCCATTGAGATATTTCAGCAAACCAATAACAAAGAGTTACTAGCTGAAACTTATACCAACTTGGGGATGTCGCACTGGAGCCAGGGTAGCTATAGCAAAGCCTTGGATTATGTTTTTAAAGGCATACATTTATACCAGGAGTCAGGCAAAAGTGGTCGCCTGGCTTATGCACTGTATATGCTGGGGAGTTTTTACTTAGACTTGAACGACCCTGATAACGCAGAAAAAAACTTTTTAGCCTCGCAAAAAGCCCTTGAAATAGGTGACCCTTATTCTGTATCAAACTCTCGTAGTTGGATTGGTTTGGCAAATGTGGCTTTTCAACGTGAGCAATACTCTCAAGCTTTAGAATGCCTGGACAAAGCCCTTAAATTACAAGAAGAGTCAAACGATCAGTTTGGCATGTCACGTACTTTCAACGATTTTGGTAAAATATATCGTAAACTCAATGATATAGATCAAGCCTATCTTTTTTATGGCAAAAGCTTGAGTATTCGCCAACAGGCAACTGACAAACAAGCACTGATTACGACCTACCTCGACTTGGGAGAGTTTAACTTTGAGCAGCAAGAATATGCGCTTGCGGTTAATTACTTGCAAAATGGACTTAAATGGGCGGAAAAACTGCGGGCAAAAGTAAAAATGTACCGGGCGCACCTCTTACTGAGTCAAATTTATGATGTGTTGCAAGAGTATGAAAAAGCCTACCACCACCTGAAACAACATAATGAAATCAAGGATAGTGTAATGGGCAAGGATGCCAACCTGAGAATAAGAAACCTGGAAAGTCAATTTGCCAAGGAGCGCTCAGAAAAAGAAGCAGAAATTTATCGCCTGAAAAATGTAGAGCTTAAACAGTTGTATGCCGAGATCGAGTATAAAAACCAAGCAATTACTGATAGTATTGAATATGCCCGACGTATTCAGAATGCGATGTTACCTTTGCACTCCGATTTTTTGACTTATCAGGAATACGCTTTTATTTTCTACAAACCACGTGACATAGTATCAGGTGATTTTTATTGGTTTACCAGCATACCTCACCCTGATGATGCCAGTCTGGAACTGATATTTATTGCTGCGGTAGATTGTACCGGACACGGGGTGCCAGGAGCCTTTATGAGCATGATTGGTCATAACTTGCTCAACAACATAATAAAGCAACGTAAAATATATGCTCCTGAAAACATATTGGCTAGTTTGCATTTAGGAGTAAAAAAGGCGCTTAAACAAGACCAAAACGATAACCAGGATGGAATGGACCTGGCTTTGGTGGTTATAGATGAGTTGGAAGAGTGTATTCATTTTGCGGGTGCCAATAACCCTTTGGTATATGTGCAAAACGGAGAGTTGCATCGGATTAAAGGAAACAAGCAAGGCATAGGTGGCGGAAAACATAGACCTACCAAAAAGTTTGACCGCCACACAGTGAGTTTTAAAGACGCGCCAGGCATGTTCTATATTTTTTCAGATGGTTACCAAGACCAGTTTGGTGGGGCAAACAATAAAAAATTTATGAAACCCCGCTTTCGCCAGTTGTTGTTCGATATTCACCATTTACCTTTGGTAGAGCAACGCCAACAGTTAGTGGATACTTTAGAAGACTGGATGGGCAACGAGTCACAGGTAGACGATATACTCGTAATGGGGCTAAAACTCGGCTATTGAATATGCTGAACCAGTTTAGGCTTATTTTGCGTGGTTGATATACCATAAGTTTGTCTGATGTAATGGCATATACTCATTTTGTACCCACCCCTGAAACCCTCTTTCCTGATATTTTTTTGGTACGAACATCTGGTGCCTTGAAGGGTTGTATCAATATAGGTTTACTCAAGTACTTCTGTTAAAATACTGTTAAGACCTTAGAACCTCCTGATTCTTCAGAATCTCTACAGATTTGCTGCTTATTTTTGAGTATAAAAAGTCATCATGGCTTCTAAGATTAAAACCATACTATGATACTAAAAATGACAAAATTTACTTTTATCTTCAATACTACTTTTTTCCTCATTTTGTTAGCTACTATGTGTTTAAAGGCACAGACTATCCGGGGGACTTTAACAGATGCTAAAACCAAACAACCTGTAGAGTTTGCAGTATTGGGTTTGTTTCAGGCAGGTGATACCACACAAACTATAGCTGTGGCAACTACTACCTCAGGCATAGGTGGCAAGTTTACCTTGAATAGTCTCAAGTATGGCAAGTATGACCTGGTAATAAGTATGGTTGGGTATGACAAAAAAACATTGACAAACCTGGTCGTTAGCAGGGCAGCCCCCAACTTGAACTTAAACAAGGTAGACATGTCTTCGTCGGTGCTCAACCTGGACGAAATAGTGGTAAAAGCCAAGCGAGAGTTTATTCAGGCGGGTGAAGAAGGCATTACAGTGAAAGCAGATAATAATATTTCACAACAAGGAGGTTCTGCGCTCGATATACTAAGAAACATACCTGGAGTAACTGTAGACAACGATGGTAACATTAGCCTAAGAGGAACCGACGCCAATATTTTGATCAATGGGCGAAACTCTGCTTTGACAGGAACTTCGCGTGGTGGAGGGTTAGAGTCACTACCCGCAAGTGCTATCAAAGACATAAACATTAGCACCAACCCCTCTGCCAAATACGATGCAGCAGGAGTAGGTGGGGTAATCAACATCCAACTCAAGAAAGGGGTAAAAACCGGACTAAATGCCCTGATTACCTTGGGAGCCAGTAATCGTGACCGTTATAATGGCTCGCTTCGCCTCAATCGTCGCACCGACAAGTTTAACTGGTTTGTGTCGTATGATGCCCGCCGCAATGCTCGCCGGGTATGGTTTGACAATCAAACTGATGACTTTACCCGTTCTGACAGACAAAGTGTGATTATACAAGACCGCGATGGTGATCGGGTAGACATTAATCACTCAATAAAGTTTGGCACTGATTGGTTTATCAATGATAAAACCACCTTGAGCGTAGAAGGACTGTTAGGTACACAAACCCAGGATGAACCAGAGTTTTTAGTCAGTCGGTTTGGTACTGACCGTACTACGCTCGACAGTACAACCCATACATACAATACCGAAAAAGAAGATAATAAGGTATTTGAAGGGGCTTTAATTTTTACCAGGAAGTTTGACAAAAAAGGGCAAAAATTAAGCTTCTCATTGAGCTCAAACTTTGGTACAGAACTGGAAACCCAAGATGTTACTACCAATATATTGCAGCTCAACTCTACCAACATAGACTCTACTGCACTGCAGCGTTCTGCCAATAACAACACCAATAATATTACCAACATCCAGCTAGACTATATACATCCTATAGGTAAAAAAATGAAGATTGAGACTGGTTACAAAGCCATTCTTCGTGATATGAATCTTGACTTTGACCAAGAGATATACGACGAAACAACTCAAACGTACGTTTTTTCCGAAGAACTGAGCAATGAGTTTAAATACGACGAACAAGTACATGCAGCGTATGTATTGTTTAAAGGAAAGCTTAAAAAGAAAATAGGGTTTAATTTTGGTTTACGAGCCGAACAAGTATACCTCACGGCAAAGTCTGACAATACACAGAACATTGAAAGCAAATACTTTAACCTTTTTCCAAGTGCGCGTATTACGTATAGAGTACGCAAAGGAGAGTTTTTCAAAGTAAGTTATAGCAAGCGTATTCGTCGCCCACGTTTTCGCCTGCTTAACCCATTTCGCGATATCTCAAACCCTACCCGTATTCGAGTAGGTAACCCTGAACTAGGGCCAGAATTGACTCACTCTGCCGAACTAGGGTACAATAAGGTGTGGAGTAAAATAAGCTTTATTCCCAGTTTGTTTTATCGACATACAACGAACGTGATACAGCGTTTTGCCTCGTTTGACGCCAATTCTGCCTTGGTGTTTCGTCCGGTAAACCTGGGAACTGCCACCGACTATGGCATAGAGTTGATTGTTATTGGTAACTTGGTAAAATGGTGGGATTTTAACGCAAGTTATGCTTTTTTCAATCGGGAGATTGACGCTAGAAACAGTGAAACAGACCTCATTACAAGCAATACAAGCTGGAATGCAAAATTACAATCAAACTGGAAGCTGAGCAAAAACACTACCCTACAGCTTACTGGAAATTATAGAGCTCCTATTATACGAGCGCAAGGAACACGTCAGGCATTTCATTCTATTGACTTGGGTTTCCGTCACCGATTTCTTAAAGGCAGAGCTACTTTTGGCTTAGTTTTGACCGATATTTTCAATACCCGTCAGTTTGGCTTCGAAACCACCACCTCTGAATTTACTTCGTCTGGAATATATAAGCGTGAAAGTCAGATTTTGAGGGCAAGTTTGACCTACCAGATAGGGAAGAGGTTTAAAACCAGTATTAAAAAGGGGCGTGGCAATCGTCGTCGTCGTAGGTAACTTGCTTTGTCAGCTGTGATGTGTTCTTAGATAGACCCAACATAGAATAGGTGATCATTTACTAAAATATAAGACGTTGTGACTTCGAGTGACAACGTTTTTTCTTTTACAATAGGGCGAGTGTCCTATATTTTTTATTTTACTACGATCAAACCCCTAACTCAAGCAAAAAAAATCGTAATAGTTATTTTAACCCTTAATTATTAATATTCCACAATGACTTGAGTCAAAATGGTTTGCTGACAATTAGTTATTTATAAACAGTAGATAACTTGCGACTTGTCACTTGAAGCTTGCCTCTGTAGTTGCTCAAGGTATTGCCGTTGAGCGTATTACTATCAAACTAATTTTTGTGTATGCAATCCAACTCTTTTTCGGTGGACACACCTCAAAACTGGCTTGTCCAGATGGCAGAAATTTTTGAAACCAAAGTAGTAAATAATCAAATTAATATTCCTGAGCACTTGGGGCATGGGTCTATACAAATGTATTGTTTTTCGGCAGAGCTGAATTTGTCAGTGCAACAAATCTATTTGGACAAACCTCTCCGTATTTCGCGCAAGGCCGCTCCCCGAAAGGATATTTTACCCATTGTATTTCATTACTCCAAGGCTGGAGTAGACCATATACATCTTGCCGCCGAAGAAAAGAAAACCTTGGGACGGTTTAGCCCACAAGGGATTATGATTCCTGCCCATGAGCAAGATAGTATTGTAGAGTTTCCTTCTAATGAAGAAATTATAACTATTGCTGTGGTAGTGAGTCGTCAGTGGATCATTGAATATATGCAAAACATACCAGGCAAAGAAGCCGAAAACCTGGTAAGCTTGTTTGCTTGTCAAAAACAGTTTTGTATTTATGAAACGCTTAATCAGGCAATGGAGAAAGCTATAGAAGAAATTATTCAATGTGACTATGCCGAACCAGTCACGGGTTTGTTTTTGCAAGCAAAAACGATTGAACTATTGGCATTATTTTTTGATAAACTGGCACAGCGTGAAACAACTGACGGGTTTTATAACTTAAATCAAACTGATGTGGCATCTTTGTTTGCAGTAAAGAAAATATTGATGGATAACCTTGAAAACCCACCAACTATTTTGTGGTTATCGCGAGAGGTAGGCATGAGCGAAAGTAAACTCAAAAAAACTTTTAAACAAGTGTTTGGTCATAGCATATACCAGTATGCTTTGTATAATAGAATGGAAAAAGCCAAGGAATTATTAGAGTCACGTCAATATAACGTATCAGAAGTAGGAGGATTGGTGGGTTATTCTAATTTGGCGCACTTTGCCAGAGCATTCAAGAAACAATATTCTGTAGCACCAAAACAATATTTACAAAAGTTTAGGAGATAAGGGATAATAAAAAATTAAATTTTGTTATAAAAAATATAACCTTCTTAAATTCTTTCTCGTAATATAAATCAAATACAATTTTATTATTGTCCAATGAATAACTTCTCAAACATACCGCTCATTTCTTTCTACACTCGTAGTTCTTGGTGCTGGTTATTAACCTACCAAAACTTGTTTGAGTAATACTCTCCTCTTGTAATCAATTCTTTTCAATAATCTTACTACATACTTTCCTTATACAGGTCTGATTCATGTATGCCTATACACAATTGTGCATGTCTGAGTTTGAACTCACCTGAATAAACTCAATGCTATCTATATACATTTATCTCTATTTGTATATATGTAGTCGAGCCTATCAATACACTTCGATTGATAAGTTTAAACTGATACAATACTATAAATGTTGGTTTACCCACCTTTATAACGCTTTTGTATTGCCTGTTTAAAATCAGTTGAACTGTTTTTGTTGTTCAATTGATAAGTATGTCTGCCTGATTAATATCATAATTTAGATTTTCAGATAAATATTTTTGAGAAAGTGATATGGATACCAAAATAAGTATCAAACGTAGTTCGTGAAATAAATACATTACACGAGGTTGGGTATGTAATACACCTTCACTCTAAAAGTCATAAGAAGTAGGAAGTAAGCATCAAACTAATTTAAAGTAAAACGATCAAACTGAGGAAAATAAGTGACGTGAAAAACCTAACTAAACAATTAAAAATCAAGGAAGTAAGTGATCAACTAATAGAAAATAA
>NZ_CANLRP010000162.1 GCF_947493425.1 uncultured Microscilla sp.
GACATCTCTCCAGAACAAGTCAATGATGCCCTAAACAGGTTTTCATTTGGTAACGAATAATCTGTAGAGTTTTAAGTTTTTATGCTATTTATTACCTGGAATTTTTATCTTGCTTTGATTACATCTGCTACATACACCACACGGGTATCGTTTTTTTTGGCAGCATTGCTCATTGTTGCCTGAGCAAAGCTGACTTCCATAAAACCTTCTTTGTGTTCTTTGGTAATAGTACCTTGTTTTAATGCTAAAAAGCCACCGTCTACAGGCAAGTAAGGGAATATGACCTGGTCGCCTATACTCAACTTTCTTCCATTGTAATCTTTCATAGTCGTATTTTGATGTTTATTTTTGTGAAGATATATTTCTTGAATTAATACAAGCTGTATTATTAGCTGTAAACGTAAAAAAAGGGATACAAGGTTTGGCTAAACAAAAGTTTTGAACAGAACTTATACTTGTTACCAAAACAGTTAACGAGGCTACTAATAGCTTAAGGTATAACTGGTTGGGTTAGCCTTGCATTTTCAAAACTTTACTCTCCTGTTTTGCCTATGACACAAAAAAACGTGCGACAGCCTGACAAGGACATCGCACGTTCATCAAAAGTGGAGGCTATGTTTATAATAGCTTATTTTTTATCAATTAAGCGGGAAAGTGCGGCAGATATAGAGCGTAAACTACCCGATTTTTCACTCAAAATATCATTGGCTTCGTTTACTCCAGCTACTCCTTTGTTCATTATGCCATTTACTTCTACCACAATATTGTTGGCATCTTCCATTACTTTGGCGGCCATCTCTTTTTGCTTACCACTAAAACGCATTGCTTGCACTTTTTTTTGTTTTTCTTTTACGGCGGCAAGCTCTTTCTTAATGCTCGAAAGCTTCTCTATAAAAGGCGCTTCAAGTATTGTGTTGGCTTCGGCAAGCAAGCTGGCTTTTTCCTTGCCGTTGCTCATCTCGTTTGCTTGATTGATTTTTTGTTGGGCTTTTTTGAGTTCCAACATTAATATGTTTTTAAATGCGGGAAATTCTTTAGCCAATGATTCCATCTTTTTTTTGTTTCCCTCAATGGATACTTTTTCGCTTTTAATTTCTCCGCTATTGCCACAGGCACTCATTGCCAACATGGTGACAATGATTAAATACACCCTTTTCATTACTTTCATTTTGTTCTATTTTTTATCATTTAAACAGTTCTGCAAGACACTTTAAGTGCGCTTATTCTTTTACAAATTTACCAAATTAAGTGTTAAACGCTGGAATTAGCAAACAGATTTGTTAATCAACCGTTACTTTGTTTGCTTTGCAAGCTTTTTAATCAAAACCCTTTACGCATCAAACTACATTATTTGCTACCATGATACGGAAACGTAAAAACACGAGCTTTGAGAAACCTGCCATTGACCTGAGCAAAACCCCTGTCAGTCGGTTGTTTTTTTCGTATTATTTTCCTGCGGTTGTTTCTATGCTTTCGGTGACTGTGCACCAAATAGCGGATGGGCTTATACTGGGGCAAAAAGTGGGCAAAGACGGGGTGGCTGCTATTGGATTATACGCACCTGTACTTATTATTTTTATTGCCATAGTATTGATGCTAATGATAGGGGGAGGCATTTTGTTTGCGAAAAATATTGGGTCGGGTCGCTCAGACAAAGCCCTGGAGGTTTTCCAGTTTGCTACTACCATTAGCCTTGTGTTGGGAGGAGTGGTAGCTTTGAGTGCGCCCTGGCTTGCGGAGCCGATGACTAGATTGTTGGCAGGCAACGAATCGGGCAAAGTGTTTATCTATACGCTCGACTATACTTTTTGGGCGTTGTTATGGTTACCCATATTTTTATTGAGAGTGTTATGGGGTGGCTTTACCAACAACGATCAGGCGCCAAAGGTAAGCCGCAATGCTACTTTACTAGCTTCGGTGTGTAATATTGGACTCGACCTATTGTTTGTTATGGTATTTGATTGGGGAGTTGCTGGGGCATCTATTGCTACTGGAATATCACTATTGGTAGCATTGCTTTATATTGGTTGGTACATAGCACAAGGTAAAAAAAACCTGCATTTTCAAGGGTTTCGTTTGCGTTTCAGATTGGGCGAATGGCAACAGTTTTTTTTGCTGGGGCTCCCCTCTTTTGCTTCAGAAATTGCTTTTGCTGTAGGTTTTATCATTGTTAACCAAAGCTTGATTGGTTATGGCAAACTTGCCGTAGCTGCCTTTGGAGTCATCAATTACCTCAGTTTTATATTTTTTAGGTTTTTGGCAGCCGTATTTATAGCCATGCAGCCCATTATATCTTTTAATATGGGGGCAGGTAAGCCCGATCGGGTATTGGCTATTCTTAGGTTTTGCATGTTGTTTGCGTTGGGTTTGGGGTGTTTTATTACCTTGTTGGGTAGTTTTACCAGCCAACCATTGTTACATCTGTTTTCGGGCAATGCGTCGACCGCTTTTTACGAACTTGCCGAGCCTGCGTTTAGTATTTATTTTTGGTTGTTTGTTGGTTTGGGAGCTAACAGTGTGTTGTCGTTGTATTTGCAAACAATAGGCAAAACCCTATTGGCTATAACAATGAATATTACCCGAAGCATTGGTTTGGTATTATTGCTTGTATGGTTTCTGCCCAGCGTAATGGGGGGCGATGGAGTATGGGCTGCCAAGCCAGTGGCAGAGCTTGCCACTATATTGTTGATGGGATTGTTTACATTAGTTTACCGAAAGCATTATTACAGCCATGGTGCCATTGTACAACAAAACAAAAACTAAGGGCTAAAAACTACAGTTACCTCAGTATAGTGCCTACATGGACTGCCATTTATGTTGGGAGTCAAGGTATATTGTCCTTTGACATGGCATACTTGCTCAAAATTATAGTTTTTTTTGAGCCATTGCCCAGTCCAGGTTTGGCGTGCTGCCTCTGGTTCACTCAGTTCTTGCGCCAACCCTTGGTTGAACATGTCCAGGTTGTCAGAAACACCTCTGCCTGCTACCCAGGTAGATTTAAAACGTTCAAAGTTTTTTCCAGCATTTATTTCAGTATCAATCAATAAACGAAGCACATAACTTCCCCTGACGTGTGGGTCAAGGTAGTGGCCATGTTTGTCTTTCATGGTGAGCATTCCTGTAAACGTACCATCATCTTTGATAGATCCTTTGCCAAGTTGTTTGAGAATGGGGCGACCAGTGGCCGCAGATAGGTGTCCATTGTCAAATTTTACAAATAGTAAACCTTCCTCGTCTCTAAATACGTGGTATGTAATTCCTTTAGATGTGGCTTTGTCTATGAGTTGCATGTGGTGTCAAAGTACATACTTTTTGCGAAAATACCAACCCCAAGAAAACCTTGTGAAATAGTTTTTTTTTGCTAATTTTATCAAGGTTCGTTTTTGTGCCAATGCTCATAACAAAAACACCTGTCGACCTACATCAAAAATATACGATTCACTTATTGTTAAATTATGGGGCATATACCAGCGTCTGTTAATACTGAGTTGCTCAATTTTATTGCGAATAGTACCCGTTTACCGGTAATTGTTACCCGTATTACTGGAGAAATTATGTGGGTAAATCAAGGGACGACTGCTTGGTTTGGGTACACTCAACAAGAGTTGGTAGGTACGCATATATATACCTGGCAAGCTCAAGAGCAATCTGCTCTGAAGCAGGTTTTGTCGGGTAAAGCAAACATTGAACAAGCGTTTGTTTTTATTGATAAGCAAGCCCAGGAACATCGGGTGAAATTTGAGGTTTCTCCTCAACAAGAGCAGGTAGTTTTTTTTGGGCACGAGATAAACAAACCTTTGGCTGTCGCCCACAACTCTTTGCGTTATCATCGTCAACTCGAAGCCTTGATAAACAATTATCCTGGTGGTGCCATTACCATTGTAGACAAAAACCTGCGTTTGATATACCCACAAGGACAAACTTACCAACAGAGCACGCTTGGCGCCCAATTATTTAAAGGAAAACATCTTAAAGATTTTGCTCCGGAAATGGTGTATCAGGCGCTATTGGACAAAATGCCTTTGCTGGAGGGTAAACAGTCGTTTAGTCATAAGGTAAAGATCAAAGACTTTACTTTTACCAATGTGTATCAACCCGTGTTTGACGAAAATGGCGAACTTGATTCTATTATCATTATTACCAACAATGTGACAAGGTTGCACCATTACCAACAACAGGTGACCGAACACCAAGGCAAATACCAGGCATTGTTTGAGTTGGCAAGTGATGCCATTATGTTGGTAAACCCTGTTAGCCGGGAAATAATAGACGCCAACCAAGCTACTGTGCAATTGTTGGGTTATAGCAAAAAAGAACTCCGAAAACTTAACAGAAACGATATTATTGCTGCTGAAGTACGAGACGAGACTTTGCAAAACTGGGCTAAACAGTTGAATGAAAAAGAAGAAGCCAGGCTGGATACAGTATGGGTAAACAAAGAAGGACAGACTGTATTGGTAGAAGTGTTGGGGAAAGTTATTGATTTGCCTGGCGAAGAAGTGCTGATGTTGATTGGGCGTGACAGAACCGAGTATATTAAGATTCAACAAGAGCTTCGGCAAAGTCATTTGATTTATCAAAGTTTATTTGAGAATGCCTTGGATGCTATCTTGCTGGTAAATGACGAAGGGCGTTATGTTGATGTAAACCCTGCTGCTTGTAAATTGCTAGGCTATAGCAAAGCAGAGTTGTTGAATTTGAGCGTATGGGACATTACTCCAAATACAAACCAAACAGAGGGTAGGAAAATCTGGCAAACTTTTATCAACCAGACATACCTCACTGGAGAGTATGAGGTAGTGTGTAAAGATGGCACCATACGTATTACAGAGTTTCATGCGGTGCCCAACATTCAAGCGGGTTTACATCTGTCAAACCTTCAGGATATTACTGGTAGAAAGGCGATGGAAAAGGCGCTTGCTGATACTACCAGAGATTTGAAAGAGGCAGTACAGGCGGGCAATGTAGGGTTGTGGTATTGGGACTTGCACACCAATACAGCCGAATACTCGCCTGAATGGAAAAAGCAGTTGGGGTATGCAGAAGAAGATGTTTTCAATACTTTTGAAGATTTTACAAGTAGGGTGCACCCCGATGACCAACCTCTTTTGAATGCAAAAATAGCGGAGGTAATGGCGGCTGAAGTACAAAAAATAGAGTGGAGCTTCAGGCTTTGCCGTAAAGACGGTTCTTATTGTTGGGTGTCGTTACAAGGGGCTGCTTTTACAAACGAAGCAGGCAGTCTGGTACGCATCAAAGGCACTCAGCTTGACATTACAGAAAGTAAAAAAATGCTTCAGGACTTGAAAGAAAGCGAAAATCGCCTGGAACTTGCGTTGAGTAGTGCAGGGCTGGGTACCTGGGATTGGAGCCTTCAAACTGGGGAAATTATTTTTAACGAACGTTGGGCTAAAATTTTAGGCTATACACCAGAAGAGATTGCCCCCAACATAAGTACTTGGGAAAAGATAAGGGTACACCCTGACGATATGCCCAGAGTAGAACAAGCCCTGAGCGATCATCTGGAAGGTAAAACTTCTATTTATAGAGAAGAGCAACGCCTAATGACTAAATCGGGTAAGTGGAAGTGGGTGTTGGACACAGGAAAGGTGTTTGTGAGGGCTAAACACGGGGCTCCGCTCAGGGCAGTAGGTACTTGCCTTGATATTGATGAGCGCAAACGCAATGAAGAAGAACTTAAATCACTCAACCATAAGTTTCAACTGGCTTATGAAGCAGCCTCTATTGGTGTATGGGAACACAACTATAAAACTGAGCAGTCTATTTGGGACGACAAGATGTATGAAATTTTTGGGGTAAGCCGCCAAACGTTTAAAACCGAAAAACAAAGCTGGCTTGAGCAATTAGTGCACCCTGACGACCGAAGCAGGCTCAAAGAAGAAATAGCTACCTTTTTTCATTTGGGTATCACTATTCAAGAAAACGAATTTAGGGTGATTACCCCCGGAGGCAAGACCAAGTACTTGAAAAGCAGTGCTTATATAGAGTATGACAACAATGGAAACCCTCTTTTTGGTACAGGGCTGAGCATAGACCTTACTTATATAAAAGAAGCCGAAGCAAAAGCTAAACAAGCTAGTAAAGCCAAGTCAGAGTTTTTAGCCAATATGAGCCACGAAATAAGGACTCCGCTCAATGGAGTGATTGGTTTTGTAGACTTGTTGCTCGAAACCTCGCTGAATGAGTCACAAAAAGAGTACCTCAAAACGGTGCACCAGTCAGCCCACACCCTGCTTGACATTATTACCGATATTTTGGATTTTTCTAAAATAGAGGCAGGTAAAATGGAAATTTCTATTACCCAAACTGACCTGATGCGCCTGATTAACCAAGTAGTATCGGTAGTAAAATATACTGTATACCAAAAAAAACTGGAGCTGTTGTTAGACCTGCCCGATGATTTGCCTCAATTTATATACGCAGATGATGTACGCTTTAAACAGATATTGACCAACCTGATGTCTAATGCAGTAAAATTTACAGAGGCAGGAGAGGTAGTACTTAAGGTAGAGCTACTTAAGCAACTGCCAGACAATGAAGCTATTTTTCGGTTTTCGGTCAAAGATACAGGGGTAGGTATTGCTCCCGAAAAACAAAGCAAAGTGTTAGAAGCTTTTTCTCAGGAAGATGCGTCAACTACGCGTAAGTTTGGTGGCACTGGATTGGGGCTTACTATTACCAACAAACTACTGAAGCTCATGGAAAGCAGGCTCAAGCTGAAAAGTGTACCAGGCGAAGGTAGTATTTTTTATTTTGATGTGTGCTTTAAGTATGAGCCAAACAGCCAGGATAACAACTGGGCTGACCTTACCACAATAAAGAAAGTGATGGTGGTAGATGATAATGAAAAAAGCCGTCAGTTAATGCATGAATTGCTCCATCGACAAGGTATGGAAGTGTCATTGGCCAAAAATGGTATAGAGCTTTTGCAAAAGCTTACCCAAGGGCAACGGTATGATGTTATTTTGATTGATTACCAAATGCCTTTTATGGACGGTTTGCAGTGCATCAAAAAAATTAGAGAGGACTTAAGAATACTACGTGCGCAACAAGAAATTATACTGTTAAGCAGTGTGGGTAATAGTGAAGCGATTCAACAACAATGCAACGAGTATGGGGTAGGGCAAAGCCTGGTAAAACCTATCCACAGACAGCAATTATACAGTGCTTTGCATAAACTGGCGCATACTCGTCATGTAGAAAATTATGCGAACCAAAAGGCTTACAAAGTGTTGATCGTAGAAGATAACGAGATTAACGCCATCCTTACACAAAGTATTTTGGAACGCATTCTGCCCAATGCTACTATCAAAGAAGCCCTCAACGGAGCCGAAGCAGTAGCACAGTACCAAACCGAAGCGCCTGACCTTATTTTTATGGACATACAAATGCCTGTGATGAACGGGCATGAGGCTTGCAAAGAAATAAGACGATTGGAGCAGGACTTTTCTCATCCAACCAAAATTATTGCGCTTACCGCCAATACTTCAGCAGGTGAAAAGGAAAGGTGTTTAGCTTCGGGAATGGACGATTATTTGAGCAAGCCTATTGCCCAGACAATGATCGAAGATTTGCTTATAAAATGGCTCAACATTGATTAAATACACTATTGAAGTTTCAATAGTCCATAGCCTTGACAAGGTTCTAGGTATACCTTGTTCCACAAGTAACCACACTTTTATATCACGTTGATTTTTAGCAACTTATAAAAAGCGTAGTTAGAAGCTGATTCGAGTAAATGTTCTCTTGTTAAATGCTGTAAACCAGTGCTTTATGTTTAGGTTGCGTACTCACTCTATTTTTAAAAGTGTTTCGGTCTTATGCCTAAACACCCAATTAAATAGTTTTTAAATTCATCAATAAATGATCACCAGCAAACAACTTTGACTAAAATCACTGCGGAGTATTGAGTTTATACAAGCGTTTATATATTGAGCGTTCAAAGTGAGCGTGTTGGGTTTGTGTACTACATTGATGTTTTTGAAACATTATAATTTGGTTTTAGCTGTTATACTTAAACAAAAATGGTTTTGAGGATGGATTTTGACTAATTGCCTGAATACCAACATTAATCAACCGAAGCTACAGCTTTGCTGTGCTCAGCAAAGCTAATCCTGTAAATCCTAAAACCGAGTCTATTTATAAATCCCGACTCATCGGGGCAGCTTGCTGTGACGAGCTCACTGCAGGTAATCACTTTCATCTTAGTATACCTTTACCTTTCTTACTCGTTTAAAGTAAATAAGAGTTTGTTCAAGTAAGGCTTACCCATCATTATTATACAACTTACGATGTTGTTTCTGAAAAATAAATCAAAGGACTACCGTTTTAGTTCAACCCTGGTGTTGTTGTTATGGCTGGGGCTACACACCACTTATGGGCAATCGACCATTGTAATTACCCAAACCCAACAAATGCAGTTGATTGGCAAGCAGGTATTGTATTATGAAGATACCACCGCAAGACTCAACTTAGAAGATGTCAGACAACCCAGGGTACAACAACAGTTCAAACCTCTCAACAAAGATATTTTTAATCAAGAGCCCAGCCAGTCGGTGCTTTGGTTTAAGTTGATAGTGCAAAACAAAACCGGACAAGATCTTTGGTTGGAAACGGGTGACTCATTTGCCTATTATATCGACTTTTATCGCCCCAACGCTGAGGGTAAGTACACCTCGCCCATCAAGTTAGGGGTGTTGCGCCCAAAAGAAAATAAGTTAGTAGCCTCTAATTTTTATTATGTGCCCTTGTCTAAGTCTGACTCAGTACAAACTTACTATTTGCGCAAAGCAGGTGATTTTACCCATTACCACGTATTTCAAGCAGGTACTCCTCAGGCGTTGCACAAACACATAAAAGTGTATGACTATATTTTGGCGGGCTTTTTAGGCGTTATTTTGTCCCTTGCACTGTACAACCTGATGCTTTTTTACTCTACTAAAGATAAGATATACCTCATCTATGTAGTTTATTTGCTTTACTCTTTTGTCAATGTTCCATTCAACAATGGCTATGCTTTGTTTGAAGGGAGCTTTTGGTGGCAATATTTCTATGTGTGGAGCAATCCTATATTTATTGTTATCAGTTTGTTTGTTATACACTACCTTCAGTTGTCAATCATTGCCCCCCGTTTGTGTCGTTGGATACAAGCGATTACAATACTCCTTTCGGGCATATTTCCATTACTCAATCTATTCCATTATCCACACTTTGTGCATACGGTGATGCCTTATCAATTAATATTGATGGTATATATGTGCAGTTTGTTGGGAGCGGGTGTATATGTGTGGTACCAAGGTTTTAAAAATGCCCGTTTTTATGTGATGGGTTGGTTCTTTGCCATTGCTAGTGTGTTTATCCATATTCTGGCGCTCGAAGGTATTTTGCCTTCTCATCAATTGTTTCATCATAGTATTTATATTGGTGTAAGCCTGGAGGCACTCCTGTTTGCCCTGGCACTAGGCGATCGATGGAATTTGCTCAAAAAAGAGAAAGAAGTAGTACAGGCCGAAAACCTGCGTTTGGTCGAACAACAAAACAATTTGCTTGCCCAAAAGGTAGAAGAAAAAACCAAAGAGTTGCAGTTGGCGTACGAAGAAGTACAAACAAACAATGATGCCCTAAAAATAACTCAAGAAGTAGTAGCAAGTCGTAATGAATTGCTTGCTGCGCAAAATGATGAATTGTCTTTGTATCGTACCCGTATAGGGCAAAGCTTCAGAGCGGCACAAATGATTCAGGTAGCTTTGTTGCCACCCAGCGAAAGTATGACAATGGCTTTTGCCGATTACTTTGTGTTTAATAGACCTAAAGATGTAGTGTCGGGTGATTTTTACTGGTTGTATACCTATAAACAAACCAAAGTGTTGGTAGTGGCCGATTGTACCGGACACGGAGTACCAGGGGCTTTTATGACTTTTATAGGCAATAATTTATTGGATAAAATCATTAAAATTAACGGTGTTACCCAACCCTCCAAGATACTCAGTGCGCTTAATCGTGAGGTACAAATGGTTTTTCAGCAACAGGGAGCCACCAAAGGCTACGAAGGGGGTATGGATGCTGCAGTGGTCGCGTTTACTGCATTGCCCAACCAAACTACTGAGGTAATATTTGCCGGAGCCAAAAGTAACTTATGGTACATTAGTTCGCCACAACATACCTTACACGAAATTACAGGTACTCGAAGGTCGGTAGGGGGCTTTCAGCCCAAGGGTAAAAAACCTTACCAAACGCATCGTATTGAGCTACCTCCACATAGTTTGCTCTATTTGGGTTCTGATGGCTTGCCTGACCAAAACAATGAGCAACGCCATAAATTTGGCAGCGCACAGCTCAAAAATATATTACTACAAAATGCCCATTTGACGCTCCAGGTACAAAAGCAACGCCTTGCCCAAGCATTGCAACAACACATGCAAGACACCGAACAGCGCGATGATATTTTGTGGGTTGGGGTAAAATTATAGTGATTTTAGCCAGCAATTAGTAATTGTTGATGCTCCCTTACTTTACAAGCCATGAAAAACACTTACTCACCCCCGTTTTTCTTCTTTTCTTGTTGCTCTTTTAGCTTGCGTAAGTACTCTTGTTGGCGTTTTTTGATCTTTTCTTGTTGTTCTTTCAGTTTGCGTTGATATTCCTCTTGCTGTTTTTTTATTCGGTCTTGTTGTTCCTTGAGCTTACGCTGATATTCTTCTTGTTGTTTTTTGACTCTTTCTTGTTGCTCTTGCAACATTTTTTTGTAAGCCTCCTGGCGCTTCTTCTCCTTTTCGCGCAGCTTACGCAAATATTCTTGTTCTTGCTCATAATATGCCTGCCTGATAGAATCTTCACGGCGACGGAGCTCTTCCAGTTTTATTTTATTACGAATACCCCAATAAGCATCACGCGAAGCAATATGGTTAGGGTCTTGCTCCATGGCTGCTTTGAGGGTTTTCAATGCTTTTTGGTCAAGGTTTTGGTAGGTGTAGCACAGCCCCAGGTAGTAGTGGGTGCGTTCAAACTTACGGTTATACTTTAAGGTGTTTTCTAAATACTCTTGTGCCTCTTTGTATTTGCCCAAGTCGAAAGTGTAACGTCCCAGGTAATAACTTGCCTGGTATATTCCGGGATTTGTCTGGTAGGTTTTTTTATAAAAAACACGGGCACTATCCACCTTGCGTCTTTGGCGATAAGCCTCTGCTTTATTGTAATTTAAATAATCGTGTCCTGGCTCATATTGCAGTCCCATGCTGGCATACTTAATGGCTGTTTTGGGCATGTCATACTGATTAAACAAAGTAGCCAGGCTGTTATAAGCATTGGCATAATCGGGGCGTTTTCGAATGGCACGAAACAAAAAACGCTTGGCATTTGCGGTATCTTGTTTTTCTAGTGCAAGGTTACCCTTGATAAAGTCAATGCGAGGATCCTTGGGCAGCATTTGTGTGGCAAGGTTCAGTGTTTTGCCTGAGGCATCAAACTTTTGATTGATGAGTAAAAGTTCGCCCGATTGAATGAGTGTTTCAGGGTTTTTGGGGTCTAACTTGCGGGCTTGCAAAATAGCTGAAAGTGCTTTTTTAAACTCCTTGTTTTGGCGGTATACCTGAGACAGTAAAAAGTAGTACTTGGCTTGTTGATTATCTGCTTTGATGGCACTTTGCACATCGTCAAAAGTTTTGTCATAGTTGTCCTTATGGTAATGAAACAACGCCCTTTTATAATAATTTTCGGCACTTTTGGGGTAGTTTTCAATGGCATCGTTCAGTGCCCTGAAACTCGGCTCCGAAAGATAGTTGTCAGTATCTGGTACATCGTATACCGTGTCGTTTTCACGCACGTAGCGGTCGCAAGCCCATAGTGTGCTTGCCATAACTATGATTAATAACCTTTTGAACATAGGAATATATGAATTTCAAACGAGGACGAAGTTAAAAAATAAAGTGTAAACGGAGAGGAGATTGGGGGAATTTATTCAAGAGCAATAAGTTTCAAGCTACAAGTACCAAGTCGCAGGTATACAGCTTGGCATTTGTAGCTTGAAACTCAGCCTGCCTACACTATTTCTTAATCTTTCTTTTTTTTCTTTTAGGTTCTCCAATCAATTTGCGAAAAGCAAGTGCTACCTCTGGTATACCATTGCCTTCGCCCAGTTCAAGGTTAGAACCAAAGCGGAGGTCATAGCTTAAGCCCAGAATAAAATGAGGGGTGTAATACTCAAACGAAAATATCATGGCATTGTCAATGCTATACCAGGCACCTACCCCAATGCTGGTGTGTGGGTCTTCTTGTTTAGGGTGAATCTTGGTGAGCACTCCCACATTTACCTGACTGCTGTTGCGTTGCTGTATCCAACGTATTTTGGGCAATACCGTAAAGCGGTCGTTATCGTATACCCTCAACCCGGCAGCAGCCACCATACGCAGGGGCAACAAGTCTGTATTTTGGTTGGCGGCACGCTCAAAAAAAGTAACATTGGGTTGGTTAAAATTATAAGCCGAAAGACTGAAATAATTTTTAAACCGCCCGTGTTTGTCTTCTGAGTAAAGCATCATTCCGGCACTAAAAGTAGCAAAGCCCACAGCGCTGCCTACAAAGTCTTCGTTTGCCGGAAGAGATGGGTCAGCCCCTCCGTATACAAACTGGCTTTCGGTGACCAAGTCGGTTTCCAGGCTACGGCGAAAATACCCCATTTGCATACCAAAACTTAAATAACTGGTACCTCCCACATCAATGTTATGGGCATAAGTAAGATGCCCTCCGGTAGTTCTTAGTTTGGTTTGGTCGCTGCCTTTTTCTACATCTTGCAACACCGAAACCCCAAGACCTCCCCAACGGTGTACATGCTCAATCTTACCAAAAGCAGTATTATTTCTAGACCTTTGGTTAATAAAAGGAACTACCACCGACAACATAGAGGTAGCGTAAGATTGCCCGGTTTGGGTAAGTTGGGTACGATAATTAAGCATTGCCAATAACTCGCTTTTGGCAGCCACAGCCGCAGGATTGAGCAACAGTGGGCTATGATGAAACTGTGAATACTGAATATTTTGGGCAAAAGCTGTATGACCAATCAGGCTGAAGAGTAAGCAAAACCCAGCAAATGTCTTTTTGAAAAAACTCATTGTATGCTATATTTTATGTTTTGAAAGAAGCAGGTACTAACGTACCAAAACCACACTTCCGCTATTGTTACCATTGAATGTAAGGGTTTTGCCATCGGCAAACTTGCCTTTGACATACCACATATATACCCCAGCAGGTTGGTTTTTACCGTTGAGTTTGCCGTTCCACCCAAAATTGAGCGCCTCGTTTATATCACTGGTTTGGTACATCAACTTGCCCAGGCGGTCGAACACCCTAAAATTAATTTCACTTACATCTTCGTGAGTTACAATTCTAAAAAAATCGTTGGTTCCATCATTGTTTGGAGTAAAAGTATTGGGCAAAAAAGCATTACGATTGATTCCTGGGTCTATAGTAATGGCTACCTCCTCTGACCAGCCCGATGCACTAAAACTTTGGTCGATGGCTTGTACACTAATATAATAAGTTTTGCCCCAGCTCAGATTACGCAGTGTCCAGGTAGTATTGCCTTGAATATAACCTGCCTGCGCTATCTGTCTTAGTCCGGTAGTCAGGTGGGCATGAGGCGATTGGGTTTGAAGCTCGCCTGGTCTGAGTCCTACCCGTAGGTTATAGCTCAGTCCACTGGCAGGGGTAGAGCCGTCAGAGGAAGCGTTCCAGTTGAGTACCAAAGTATTAGATTGCGCCGGATTGATTGCTACTGTGAGGTTTGTAGGGGTAGCAGGTGGCGTATTGCTTGCAAAAGTAGAGGTTTGATTTCGGTAAAGAATTGTTCTGCCGTCAAAGTTTACACTGTCCAATCCGGCAATGACCATATCCAGGTCGCCATCGTTGTCATAGTCAGCCCAGCCAGCACTGCTTACTTGGGCATCTGTTACAGTTTTGGCGGTAGTATCTGCAGTCAATACCGTAAAACCGCCGCTACCATTGCCCTGATAAACCAGCGAATACACTTTTTTCAAAGAATCGTTGCGCCCCGTTAGCAGTATATCCAGATTACCGTCACTGTTATAGTCGCCCCATAAAGCCTTGCCTTGGTCAGCCTGGGCAATATTGGCACCAATATCATTAAATACTACTGTATCATTTACCAAGTCGTTTTGGTAAATTTTGGTCACTGCTTGGGTGCTGTCCCAACCAGTAAGCAACAAGTCAAGGTCACTGTCATTGTCAAAGTCTCCCCAGGCAATAGAGCCCCAGGCCACTGCCTTAAAACCCGCTAATTTGCTGTTTTCAAACGAACCGTTGCCCTTATTGCGGTAAACCTGCGTGGTGACCCCGGTAGAAAAACCGTCGGTAGTACCCATAAAAGCAAGGTCAGCGTCACCATCATTGTCATAATCGCCAAAAGCAATAGAGCCGTTATAAAACCCCGGAATATTGGTAATACCACTATTCTCCAGACTTCCCTGGCCGTTGTTACGATAAATAATGGTAGAGGCGCCTGTAGGCAAACCGTCGCTGGTACCTGTAATGGCAAGGTCTAAAAAACCATCGTTGTTGTAATCTACCCATGCCACTGCACTTGAAGAAACCCCCTGAAGGGCAACCCCACTATCAACAAATGAGCCACCATCGTTGCGGTAAAGGCGAGCCACCGTAGCAAACTCGGCATCTTCTCCGGTGACTATCAGGTCAAGGTCACCATCACTGTCATAGTCTCCCCAGGCTACTGCTCCCTTTTGTACACCTACTAGTTCGGTGCCAGTGTCGGTAAATGCACCATTGTTGTTTTGGTACAGTTTAGTGATAATTTGTGTAGTGGTTACATTGTTGGCGTTGACACTGTTAAAACCAGACACTACCAGGTCGAGATCGCCGTCGTTGTCATAATCTCCCCAAGCCACCGCACTGTTGTACACCCCCAAAAAACTTGTACTACCATTTACTGGGTTGGTTACTTCTGTAAAAGTTTGTGCCCACGCACTGGTATTAAGCAACAACAGGCATAGTACTCTTGCAATTACTTCTTTTTTTAGCATAATTAAATATGTAATAAGAGCTTTGTTAAAAACTAGTATTCAGGGAGTTATAGCATATTTTTATTGATTGTTTAGCCATAAAACCTCCCAATCGCTACCATCATTTAAGCAAGCTCAAATGAGTGATTAGGTATTGAAAGTTAGTCAAAAAAATGTTAACAGAAGGTTGAAAAATATCAATGATTTTCCAGGTTATTTGTCTGGTTGAATAATTTGATTTCTCAATATGGTTATTTCTTTAAAAATACGCTGCAGTGTTTTCTTCGGAATTTGCGCTTTTTTTTCTTCCACTATCAAAGTACCATCCGACCTTTTCTTGGTTACCTGACGGCTTGTCTTTATTTCGGCAAACGCCTCATGTAGTTTTTTCAATGAATTAATCAATTGGTGTACATAAGGCTTACTTTCATAAAAAGACAGCAAAGCTTCTATTTGTTCCAGCACCAGCTTTTGTTCTATAATCTCATGGGTCAGTATTTTGTTAGGCTTTTCCAGGTCCATGCTCACTGTCAGGTACATAGACTCAATCCAGCCCCCGGTAAGGCTTAACAACGAGAGCTCAGGCTTTTTTTGTTCGTTAAAACGATTGTCCAGCTTAGCAAAAATATCATTGGTAATTTTAAAAAGGGAGTCCAGGTCATCGCTGTGTGTTACGAGGCGTTGAATCACCTCAAAGTTAAACAGTTCGGTACAGCGTAAACTATCTGCCATGCGTTTAACCGCCGTAAGGTGTAAAAATGCCTGAGACTTGGCTTCGGGTGTGTCATGATAAATATTAATGTAGCCTAAGTCGGTGCTGTATACCCCCAGGTTGAGGGCTTGTTTGGCGTCAGAGTGGTAGCTTCTGGCATGACTAATGGGATTGAGTAGGTTTTTGCGAAACTTAATGCCCACATCTTTGATCAAGTAAGAAATTTCTAAAGAGTTGGGCAAGGTCTGGATCACGTTACGCAATAGTTGTTGTTCGGTTCTTTGCGCCAAGGCAACCCCCGACACACACAAAATAAGCAGGAGTGATGTAATGATGTTTTTCATATAAACGCTTTTGGAGTGGTTATCAACTTTTATTGTTCAAGCATAATACGCGTACTTGATACCGAAAGTTAATACATGTAAAAATAAAGCCCAAACAGCCGCTATAATCATACCTTTTTGCCTGGCTTATGCGCAAGGTGAGGTACTTATGCCTTGAAGGTACACTATGAACTAAACTTATGCCTCACCAGCAGTTTTGTAGGTAGTAGGGTATATCTGTTCATTGCCTATAACCACCCCAAAGTGGAGGTATATTATCTGTTTGCATAGAAATACATCGAGCTATTTTTCCTCTTCATACCGCCATACCCTCATTTGTAGTTGGTAGCGAATGGCAATAAACCGGATAATGATGATAAGTGAAACCGCGCTAATGGTTACATAAGGTTCGTTTATGTCGAAAAAACGCAAGACCATAAATAGCACCCCGCCCGACAAACAAGCCATGGCGTATATTTCTTTGTGAAAAATCAACGGAACTTCGTTGCAGAGTGTATCGCGAATGACTCCACCAAATACTGCCGACACCATTCCCATAAGTACTGCAATGGTGGGGTGTACGTTTAATAAGAGGGCTTTTTGCAACCCTAATACCGTAAATACCCCAATGCCTATAGTGTCAAATACCGAAAAGGTACGCCTCCACGAAATAATATAGCGACGAAACAATATGGCACACAAAAAACCAATGCCTATAGCATTGAGGTAGACAATATTTTTGACCCAACCCAATGGGTAACTCCCTAAGATAAGATCGCGTACGGTGCCACCACCCACTGCCGTGATAAAGGCAATAAAGGCTGTTCCGAAAAAATCAAGGCGTTTTTCGGCAGCAGCCAAAGCTCCACTAATGGCAAATACAAAAGTGCCAATAATGTCCAGCAAATCAAGTAAATCCATGCGGGCAAGGTAAAGGCTTGGTTTTATAAAAACAATAGGTGAACAGTTTTTTACTTGAGTAAACCCAAATAATATACTGAATTGTATTTATTGGTTGTTTATATGTAATTGATTGCTACATACAGGGTGTTTAATAGTATTATAAGGTAGTGCAATCGAATGGGTTTTTAAAGAAATTATTTTGCTGGGCTGCCGTCAATAAGTCTTTAATGGCTTGTGCTTGCTCGGTATTGTCGATAGGATAAGCTAAAGTGTGCTTAGTAGTATCAAACCCATCATCAGAATCAGTGATGATAACTTTTCCGTTTTCCTGCCAATCAACTTGGGTAATGAAAGCATACATAATCACTTCAGGGAGATTGGTGTACTCTGTACGATAAAGCAGACAATCTTCCTTAAAGGTAATGTATACATGGTCATCAACAGATTCTGGAGCAAACCCGATCCAAGCAACCCTTACAATAACAGTGGTAATGAAAAAGAACAGTAAGGAGCCAGGAAAACCCATTAAAGCATCATATCTATCCTCAGTTTCAGTGAGTATCAGCAGAATAAACGTAAACGGGATATGAATGGCAAGTACCACAAAAAACGATGAACTCAGTATCTTTTTGTAAGATACATTATTTGGTTTGCAATAATTGGTAGTACTTATCTTATAATCATAAACAGGCAATTGTTGATAGGCTTGTGCTATGCTCAGTTTTGTAGGTGTGTTATGTTGCTTATTGTGTAGATTCTTTTTAGGTGTTGAAATAGTTTTAGCTTGTGCTATGATTGAGTCATACTGATCCCAAAAAACGCTTTCATCAGTGTAATCACGCCAAAGCGTCTTTGCCTTATTTTCTAGTGGGTTTGTCATTACTTATTTATTTTTTTAATCATATTGCCGCTTCAGCGCCTCATAAGATTGAAGGTAAGCTTCACGGCTTTTTACCTCTATAATAATCCAAGGATGAGTGCCTGAGCTTTGCTCAATGTTTGCCAACGCCTCAAAGAAACCTGTAAAATCCATGTTTCCCTGGGTGTAGGCTATGTGCTCATCGCGTTTGCCAAAATTGGCGTGCAAATGTACATAGCCCAATTGGTGGCTATAAGTGTTTACCCAATCCACCACATTCTTGTTGTCGCCAAATACGTTTAAATGACCTGTGTCGAGGCAGGTAGCAAACACTTGTGGATCGAGCTGGTTGAGTATTTGGTGAATGTGATCAGCAGTAGGTTCACCCGTATTTTCAAGATAAATAGTAATGCCATGTTTTTGGGCATTGGGCTGCAAGGCCTTCCAAAACTCTATTTGCTGCCCTACCCAATAGCGTTTCATTTCTTCATCGCTGCGCCGCGAGGTATAATTAGGATGAAACACTACCTTATTGATGCCTAGTTCGTGGGCAATTTCTAGGCTTTGGCGCATTCTAAACTCTGCCACTTGCCTAATCATAGGCTCACGTACTGCAATACGCAAATCCCAAAAAGCGCCATGCATGGTCACTGGATAGGGAAACCCCTTGAGAATTTTTTGAGTTTCTTTGATATTTTTTTCCAGTGCTCCCTCAGCAAGTACCTCAGGAAAAGCAAAGCCAGACAATTCTATACCCAATCCTTTTTGCGCCATTTCGTCGGCAACTCGTTGGTCAAGGTCTAGTATAGATACTAAAATAGGTGGGGTGTTCATAGTAGATCGTTTTTTCTTAAGTAACACGAGGCAAGCCGTAAGCAACCAGTTGTTTGTTATTGAAGCTTGTAAGTATAATGGTTATGCCAGGTCAAAATCAACCTTTGCCTTTTCCACTCCATTTACGATAATCACCAGATGGTGTTTACCCGGATAGTGTTTTCTTGTGGTCATGTTTTTAAGGCTTTGTTTGCGTTCAAACGTTTTTGCCTCATTTTGGGCATATTCGCTTTCGTTTATCTGGAATATTTTACGCGAAGTACTCCCGTTGGCTTTCATGTAGTCTATGCCGTACTCTACCCTGAGCTTGGCGGCTTGGTTTGCTTTTACAGTAAACGAAAACTCCAGGTCGTTGCCAATGACCAAAGATGTTTTTTTCAGTTGCAGTTTTTCTATTTGCACCTTGGCAGCATTGCCAAAGCCAAAAATAGCCAATACTTCAGTGTTGCCCTGTTTGAGCAAAGTACGGCAGGCGTGTTTTACTATCCAGTTGGTAGCTTTGTTGTGGCCAAACCAGGATTTAGCCGTTTTTATCACAATGTCAGGGTGGTCTTTAGCAATATCGTTCAAGTTGTTTGCCACACTACGACGTACATAGTCAGTAGCCCCCACAGGCATTGCCTGATCTTCAGGCAACTACCTGATCTAGCGTTTAGCCCACTACATGTGG
>NZ_CANLRP010000163.1 GCF_947493425.1 uncultured Microscilla sp.
AGACATCTCTCCAGAACAAGTCAATGATGCCCTAAACAGGTTTTCATTTGGTAACGAATAATCTGTAGAGTTTTAAGTAATCATAGGCTTTATGTTGATAAAAATGGCAAACTAGTCGAGCGTCAACACTACGATTGGGCAGAAGCTTTTGCAGGCGGTTTATCTAAAGTGAGAATAAGTGGTGGCTCACATGGTTTTATGGATCGTACCGGAAAACTCATTGTTCCATATCACAATAGAGTAGGTAATTTTTCCGAAGGCTTGGTATGGGTTCATAATCATTATACATCTAAATATGGTTTCATGAACCGTACTGGAAAACTAGTGGTTCAATATATTTATACTCAGGTAAAAAATTTTTCGGAAGGACTTGCTGCAGTAAAAAAGAATGGTAAATGGGGTTTTATTGATACGACAGGCAAGTTGATAATTGATAACCAGTTCGAATCAGCCAATAGTTTTTCGGAAGGGCTTGCTATAGTAGAAAAAGACAATAAATATGGAGTAATCATAAATCCTTTGAAAAAATAACGTAACACTTCTCCACCCCACACCTTGTCCCCTAAAACTGCCAATCGCTTTTTACAATACCAATATTTCACTACTTTTGATGCCTGTTGCCAAATACAAACACATTTGAGCCAAAGTTAAAAACTGTTAAACCTTTGATTATCTACCAATTAACCCCCAATTTTACTGTATAATCACTGGTAAAGAAAGCGTGTGTGTAAAAGAATAGAAAGATGCAGAACCCCATAGTAGTGATACCCACTTATAATGAAATTGAAAATATAGAGGATATTATCAGAAAAGTTTTTTCATTGCCTACAGCGTTTGACCTCCTTGTGATAGACGATGGCTCGCCCGATGGAACTGCTGATGCAGTAAAAAAACTCCAAACCGAGTATCCTGACCGTCTTTTTATTCAAGAACGCAAAGGCAAACTTGGGCTAGGCACTGCTTATATACATGGGTTTAAATGGGCGTTGGCACGCAATTATGAATACATTTGCGAAATGGATGCCGACTTTTCGCACAATCCCAATGACTTGATTCACCTCTACAAGGCATGCAGCGAAGAAGGCAACGACCTGGCCATAGGTTCGCGTTATATTCAGGGAGTAAACGTAGTAAACTGGCCTATGGGCAGAGTACTGATGTCTTATTTTGCCAGTTATTATGTCCGGTTTATCACTGGTTTGCCCATTCAAGATACTACAGCAGGGTTTAAATGTTACCGCCGTAAAGTACTAGAGACCATCGGGCTTGACTCTATCCGTTTTGTAGGATACGCCTTCCAGATTGAGATGAAGTTTTTGACTTGGAAATTTGGTTTTAAAATAAAAGAAGTCCCCATTATTTTTACCGACCGTACCCGTGGACAATCTAAAATGTCGTCAGGTATTTTTAAAGAAGCTTTGCTGGGCGTACTTCAAATGAAAATCAAAAGCTTTTTTAAAAGCTATACCCCTTCTTAGCCAACCGGAGCATTTAGCTGTGTTGAGCATCTCTATATTCGTTGGTATCTAAGGCCTCACAAGTTCGGTTTATGATACGCTTATATTCAAGTCTAAAAACCCTAATCAATCTAAAAGTATTTGGGGCAGCCTCTATTGCATCAAGCTACCTTACCAGCGATAAGCCTAAAAGTAGCGAAAGCAGGGGAGGAGCCATTGCAAATCAGTAATTGAGTAGAGCCATAAAAAAACCCGTTCAACAATGAACGGGTTTGTATATTTATTTGAAAGCTGTGTTGTTTACTCAGCTTCTGGTTTAGTCTCTTCTGGTTTTTTTACGGTCAGCGTCAACTCTTCGCCTTCGCCTTTGTAATGCGCCAAAATAGTATCGCCTTCGTTTACACCTTTCAAAATCTCTTCTGCTATCGGGTCTTCCAGGTACTTTTGGATGGCACGTGCCAATGGACGAGCGCCATACTGTGGATCGTATCCTTTGTCAGACAAGAAATCTTTAGCCTCTTCAGTAAGCTCAATTTTGTACCCCAAAGCTTCTACTCTGGCAAATACTTCTTTAAGCATTACATCAATAATAGAGTGAATGTGCTCACGGTTAAGCGAGTTAAAAATGATTACATCATCCAAACGATTCAAGAATTCAGGCGAGAATGCCTTTCTTAAAGCGTTTTTGATGGTGCTCTGCATCAATTCGCCTTGGGCTTGCTGACGAGCTTGAGTAGAGAACCCAACCCCTGCACCAAAATCTTTCAAATCACGTACTCCAATGTTTGAAGTCATAATAATGATGGTGTTTTTGAAGTCAACTCTGCGACCCAAACCATCAGTCAAGATTCCGTCGTCTAACACCTGTAACAAAATATTAAACACATCAGGGTGCGCTTTTTCAATCTCATCGAGCAATACTACACTATAAGGCTTACGACGAACTTTTTCGGTCAATTGACCACCTTCTTCGTAACCCACATAGCCCGGAGGCGCTCCAACCAAGCGAGATACCGAGAATTTCTCCATATACTCACTCATATCTATTCTAATCAGCGAATCCTCTTTGTCAAACAAATAAGTAGCCAATGCCTTGGCAAGCTCTGTTTTACCTACTCCAGTAGGACCTAAGAAGATAAATGTACCAATGGGTTTTTTAGGATCCTTGAGTCCTACACGGGTACGTTGAATCGCTTTTACCAGTTTCTTAATGGCTTCATCCTGACCAATTACACGCGCTTCTAGTTTCTCACCCATTTTCAGGATTCGAGCACTTTCTTTTTGTGCAATACGCTGTGTTGGAATACCAGTCATCATACCCACTACTTCGGCTACACTGTCTTCGCTTACCTCATAGCGTGTTTTCTTGGTTTCTTCTTCCCAATCTACTTTTGCCTGGTCAAGCTCAGCAATCAAGCGTTTTTCTTTGTCACGCAGTTGGGCAGCCTCTTCGTATTGTTGGCTCTTTACTACCTGGTTTTTTTCTTTTTTGATATCTTCGATACGTTCTTCGAGATTCAAAATAGTTTCAGGAACCTGAATGTTGCTAATGTGTACCCTTGCTCCGGCTTCATCTAGTACATCAATTGCCTTGTCAGGCAAAAAACGATCACTAATGTAGCGGTCAGACAATTTCACACAAGCAGCTATAGCTTCTTCGGTATAGTATACGTGGTGATGATCCTCGTATTTTTCTTTAATATTATTCAAAATCTCAAGCGTTTCGTCAGGGCTGGTAGCTTCTACCATTACCATTTGGAAACGACGGGCCAATGCGCCATCTTTTTCGATGTATTGACGGTACTCATCAAGAGTAGTAGCACCAATACATTGAATATCGCCACGTGCCAATGCAGGTTTGAACATGTTAGAGGCATCAAGCGAGCCTGAAGCTCCACCTGCACCTACAATGGTGTGTAGTTCATCAATGAAAAGAATTACTTCAGGTGATTTTTCTAACTCGTTCATCACCGCCTTCATTCTTTCTTCAAACTGTCCACGGTATTTGGTACCAGCTACCAACGACGCAAGGTCAAGCGTAACCACCCTTTTACCAAATAACACACGCGATACTTTCTTTTGAACAATGCGTAAGGCGAGTCCTTCAGCAATGGCTGTTTTACCTACCCCAGGCTCACCAATCAAAATAGGGTTGTTCTTCTTGCGGCGACTCAATATCTGCGCTACGCGCTCAATTTCTTTTTCTCTACCTACAATAGGGTCAAGCTTGTTTTGCTCGGCAAGTTTGGTCAAGTCGCGACCAAAATTGTCTAGTACAGGTGTTCTTGATTTTTCAGATGATTTCATAGACTCTTTTCCTTGACCACCACCAAACATTCGAGAACTATCTTCATCGCCGTCATCGGCATCAGCAGCATCCATTGGGTGGTTAATGCGATACTCAAGGTGTTCTCTCACTAATTCGTAATTAATATCAAATTTACTTAATATTTGAGTGGCAATGTTATCTTCATCTCTTAAAATAGAGAGCAGTAAATGCTCGGTGCCAATGAGTTGGCTTTTGAAAATTTTTGCTTCTAAATAAGTGATTTTTAGGACTTTCTCAGATTGACGAGTAAGTGGAATGTTGGCTAAATTTTTTACATTATTGGTGGCATTTCCTCTGGTGGCCTGTTCTACCGAGGCTCTTAGTTCATCTAAAGAAATTCCCAATTTTTTTAATAAATTTATCGCAACTCCTTCTCCCTCTCTGATCATTCCCAAAAGCAAGTGTTCAGTGCCAATGTAGTCATGACCCAAGCGAAGGGCTTCTTCACGGCTGAGTGATATGACTTCTTTAACTCTGTTAGAGAATTTTGCTTCCATAATTCAGAGAATAATATTTTAAATTTAGTTTTCCCAACTACCATTATGATAGTTGATTTATATTGTATTGTACTTACTTCTTTTCCGAATAAATTTCCAACAAACCAATGCTTTGATTTAGTAGGAGGATTGATAGCGGCATTTGCAATTTTTTTCTATTTAGCTAAAGCTTACAAAATGAAGAGTACTTAAATTAAGAGCTTGTTTAAATTTCCGTATTTAGTAACGGTTGAAAAATAAAGTATCTATTTGGAGGTAGAGATTTGCTACTGAGGCGAGGCATTTTTTGCGCTCGTAGAGCTTGAACCCCGAACTTGATTCGGGCAGCGCTACGGGCAATAAAAATAACGAAGTATCAGTAGTAAAGGTCATTTCCTAAATCGAAAGGTTATTTTTTGTCCGTTACTTAGAGCAATTTTTAATGAGTTTCATACTCAGAGTTGATTTAACAATATAATAGAGCGAAAAATCACGAAAAATGCCTGTTATTAGATAAATTTTAAACAAACCCTCATGAACTTGTTTCTAAACAAATGAATTGGTTGTTTTTATCTGTTTTTCATTAAGTCATATTCAAACTGTATTCTACTACATACGATGTTTAGTTGTTACTGGTTTATTCCGGTGCTGTATCTGGTTGCATTTCCAAGGTTTTTTGTAATATGAAACCAGCATTGGGACCTTCACAAAACAAGAGGTCTAAAACACTTAGATTGGGCACAAACTGTTTGCCAAACACCTGAGCGTAATTAAAAGTGCCATACTGTCCGTCAGGTTGGAACCCTTTTTTGGGGTGAATGGCAGAACGACCCTCTCGAAAGCCTTCTGTATGGTTTAAATTTATGTAATTATTAGATAAATCAAAACTTTCTGGCATTTTTAATAATTTGAGACACTTTGTCAGCAATTCAAGGTTTAGATCTACCAGGTATCGGGGTCTTTTGTGCAATATGTTATGAAAATCATCGGCAAAATATTCATAAAAAGGAGCCTTGCCATAAGCTGAGCTTATAGAGCGCCAATGCTGCACCAACCATTTTTGGTCATAGTCTATTTGCAGGTCTTTATACAACTGTTTTCGGTTGCCCTTGACTACAGGAACAGATAAACACGCGACTTTGTTGGCTAACATGATATAACATCGGTTCCGATAGCTTTGCTTTTCGTAGTTTTCGTGTATGTCAATACATACCTTAGGGTATTTGAGCCACTGAACAAAATAAGCTATACAGGGAAAATACTGCAGGTCGAGTACAAGGGTATCTTGATTTTTTTGTGTCATTATTAAATTGTCAATTGTTTGGAGGCATCGTCCAGAAGTCCTGATAGATCAAAAAAATGTCAGCAATATTTTTAGCATCATCAATGCCCCGGTGATGAGTCCCCGAAAGGGACAACCCTTCTTTTTGCAATGCTTTTTTCATGCCAATGGGTCGCCGCATATTTTTAATATCAGCGTATTGGTGTTTAAGGCTAATATGTGCGGCCAGCCATTGAGTAGGTAAGTTGTGCAAGAGACAGTCGTTTTTAAATTGCACCCGATCATAATATCCCCACGAACACAATACATATTGATCTCCATTGGCACAGTGGCTTATCCATTGTTGAAAATCGTCAAGTGCTTCTGGAAACAATGGAGCATTGTCTACCATTTCTTGAGTAATAGACGTAAGTTGGGTGCAAAAATCTGATAATACTGGGTGAGTGGCCGGCTTTACAAAAGTATCAAATTCATCTACCCACTCACCTTCATTGCCAATACATACCGCGCCTATTTCTATGGTTTCATTGGCGCGATTTTCTCGTGTTTCCCAACAGGTAGCTTCCAGGTCAACAATGATATATACCATATCGCTTTTGCTTGTTTCTTGGTGTAAAATAAAGCGAAATATAAGCTAAAAAAATGAATATACCTTTGAGAAAGTATGTTTACAAACAACATTATGTGTAATTTTGATCGCTCATGCCCTGCACGTTTTTAGTGCAAGGCTTTTGTATAAACCAGAGTTGTAATAAGAGAGAAATATGTTGTTGATAAGGTTGTTTGCCCTGTGGCCTTTTTGGGTACTGTACCTGTGGGCTGATTTTATAGGTTGGCTGGCTTTTAGTGTGATAGGCTACCGCAAAGCAGTAGTAATTGATAATCTGAAAAAATCTTTTCCTGAGAAATCAGACAAAGAAATTAAGAAAATTGCCCGAAGGTTTTACCGCAATCTGGGCGATATTATAGTAGAAAGCCTGAAGGTGGTAGGGTTGAGCGAGCGGCAGCTGCAAAAGCGAGTGAGTTACAAAGATTACCATATCTTGGAAGAGCGACTTAAGAGTGGCACTTCGGTAATTGTAATGACACCACACAGTGGCAACTGGGAGTGGTTGTTGTTGGCTTGTTCTTATTTGCTGGTGAAATCGGGCTTTGGGGTAGATGCAGTGTATAGCCCTTTGAGCAACCAGTTTTTTGACCGTTTGATGATTAAGATTCGGAGCAAGTTTGGGGCAGACCCAACCCCTATGAATATGGTGTTACGAAATGTAATTAAAAGTAAGAAAGATGGAAGCAAACCGAGGGTGGTAGCAATGGTTGCTGATCAACGCCCGTTGCCTAATGAGTCAAACTATTGGACAGAGTTTTTGCACCAAGAGACGGCTTTTTTTATTGGCTCCGAACGCATTGCCCGTAAGGTAAAGTTTCCTGTAGTATACACCAGTATTCGCCGGGTAAAGCGAGGGTATTATGAGGTAAGCTTTCAAGCACTTGCCGACCCTCCTTACGACAAACCTGCTTCGGCAGAAGATATGCCGATTATTGAGCGATTTGCCCATTTGGTAGAGCAAGACATCAAAGCTTGCCCTGATCAGTGGCTATGGTCACACAAACGTTGGAAGCACAAGCATCCTCAGAAATCAACCCTAGAGAATTAGATATACTCTTAAGTGAAAACAATCAGGCAATAATGCCTGATTGTTTGGGAATATTGGTGCGTATTATACCAGTTCAACTTTAAAATCCTTGAGCCACTCTTTGGCGCGTTCAAGGTTATGAAAGTATTGTACGGTAAACTTGCCGTTTTCCATTTTGTTAACAATGTTTTTTACGGCTACTTCATTGAATATATTCTCTGACTCCACCACTGCCGATGTACGGTAACCCGCAGCATAAGCTTGTGGAAACCACTCTTCATTCATCCATTTTTGATCTTCTAACGACACCAGTTTAGCCTGGCTATTGTTAGCAATCATTTTGCTGACTTTCTTTTCTTTCAATAGTGCAAGCGCAGCATTGCAGGCTTCTCGAAACTTTTCACCAGTAGCAAAACCGCACCAGTCTAGCTGTATACAGGGTACATCGGCATGGTATGAGATTTTGCACCATTTTTTATCATAATAAAGCATAATTTAATTGTTTTTTAATGGTTGTTAAGTAAAAATATAGGTAGAGTTAAATATAACTGAATCAAGAAAAGATTACAAGTATAGGTAAGGGTTAAAATTACGCTTTTTGCTACTTGTAATCAACTTCACGATTGTGTAGTACAAACATTGTTTGCATGAGCTAATTGGGAGAGAGGGCAACTTCCCGTGGTTTTTTGAGCGTAGCCACTGCATCACGGTAACCTTGCCTTACTCTAAAGTCCATTGCTTGCTCACTAAAATCGTCTGTACCTATCACCCCCTCAGCACGGTATTCTAACACAAGAGGAGGATTGATTTTTTTGTGATTCAACAATTTTTGGTAGACCTTATTTTCTCTTACTTTGCTGTCTTTGTTCAGGTCTTTGTCTATTTCCTTGATCAGGTCAATACAATCGTTCATTTGCTCAAACATTTTTTTGTCAAGGTTAAGCTTTCCAGCAAAAATAATCTCCTTGATTCGCTCGGTTACTTCGTTGATATTGGAGGGCATTTGGGCATTTTTTCTAAACAAACTCACCACTATTAATTCCCTTTCGGTGATAGTCTCACCGTTTTCGCTCTCCAGTGCTTCCAAATGGTTAATTGCCGGGCTTAATGGCATATTGGCATACAATCCCCCATCCCAATAGTAATCCTGGTCTATTTTTACTGCCGGAAAATTGGGTGGAATACTCATACTGGCAATGATCTTATCGATGGTCAGCCCTTCTTCACTTTTGTTTGAAAACCTCTCCAGTTGCCCCGACTCCACATTGACTGTTTCTATGATTAAGGTACTGGGGTGGGTGTTTAACTGGTCAAAGTCTATGATTTCATTCAACAGCTTACAAAAAGGACTGATGTCGTAAATGCTTTGGGCAGTCAGTGGCGAGAACATCAATGCGGGATTGATAAAATACATATTAGGGTTTCCAAATTTTGAGATAGAACTACGCCACTTTGGTGGAATAAAAGAAGAAGAGGGGGTTTTGAGTGTATCCCATAACTTTTCAAGCGACTTTACTGGACCCAGTTTGCCGCCAAGCATCACAGCTCCGTTGATAGCCCCTATAGATACTCCTGTGATGATACTTGGATTAAAATTTTTGTCTTTTTCGTAAAAACCTTTAATAACACCATATTGGTAGGCACCAAGGGCGCCCCCACCTTGCAGGATTAATGCTGTTTTTTTCATTATAGATAGATTTTAAAGTATGATAAACTGAATTGGTTGTGTCATTTTAACAGGCGTAAGAGGCGAACGCCATAGGCAAGATTTTTTGAAAGCATGACTTTTTTGAAAATTATTATAATAAGATAAGAACATAGCTATAATTTTGGAAAAAATACTTATTTTACGATTGAAAATGCTGGTTGATTTTTTAACTAATTTATACACCATAGAGCATACAGCTTATACTGATAAATGGCGCCTTGTGTTGCTTAATTTAAAACTTGTCCCTTGCGCAGTACAACAAAAAACACCAACGTTTGGTTTAGATGTGCCAAAAATTGGTGTTTTTTGCGTGTTTTAAAGTCTGAATGTTTATATAAACTGCATAATATCTCCTGCTCCCTGACGAAGTACCGTCACATTATCGTCGCTGCAATCTACAATCGTAGAGCCCACATTACGGCCATTACCTCCGTCAATCACCATGTCTACCTTGTGTTTGTATTGTTCATAAATATCTTCAGGGTCGGTCAGATACTTCACTACTTCGTCTTCGGCAAGTACCGAACTCGTAATGATAGGGTTGCCTAGTTCCTTTACAATCAGACGGGCAATATTGTTATCAGGAATGCGTATTCCTACGTTTTTTTTGCTGATATTTAAAATTTTAGGTACCCGGCTACTGGTCTCAAGTATAAAAGTATAAGGACCAGGCAAAGCTTTTTTCATAAGCTTAAAAGTGGCATTTCCTATACGGGCATACTCGGCAATGTGGCTGAGGTCATTACATATAAATGATAGGTTTTTGCGTTTCTTAGGGTTGATTTTTTTTATCTGACAAATTTTTTCTACTGCTTTTTGATTGTGAATATCACACCCCAACCCATATACAGTGTCAGTAGGGTAAATAATCACCCCACCACTGCGTAAGCATTCTACCACCTGGCTTATTTTACGCATTTCGGGGTTGTCAGGATGAGTTTTAAAAAGTGTTGCTATCATAGGGCTTACAATTTTTGAGGGTTGTTAAAACTTAAACAAAAATGGTTTTGAGGATGGATTTTGACTAATTGCCTGAATACCAACATTAATCAATCCTGTAAATCCTAAAACCGAGTCTACAGCTTGCTGTGACGAGCTCACCGCAGGTAATCACTTTCATCTTAGTATAAATTCGCTGTTGATCTGTTTTTGAACCCTTCATGCTTTTACCTTAGGGCAAAAAAACAGGGGTTTTGTCGTCCATAAGAAAGCGCAAGATGGGTTTATTTTTTGAATCAGGCATAAAATTAAAAATATTGCTTTTTTTTTAAACTGTAAAGTTTTTGCTTGCAAAACATTTTGAATTGTAAAGTGCCATAGCCGAATAAAATTTGTATTTTTCGGGGCGAAAACTAAGTCTTTTGTTTGTTATTATGAGTCGACGGAGGAAAATATTTATTATGGTGATGATAGCTGTGTCTATGATCACCGTTTCTATTACTTTTTATGGGTATCAATTGGTGCGTACTCCCAATTTTCAGGTAGATAAAAAAGACGCCTATTTATATATACCCCAAGGGGCAAACTTTAAAACAGTGCTGGACTCGCTCAAGGCAAGAGATTTGGTACAAAACACCGTCTCTTTTGCGTTTTTGTCTAAGTTGTTAAAGTATCAGGACAATGTAAAGCCGGGGCGTTACCTGATTAAACAAAATATGACCAATCTGGAAGCAGTGCGCATGTTACGGGCTGGTTTGCAGAGCCCGGTCAGGCTTACCTTCAATAGTGTACGCTTGAAGCAAGATTTGGTAGAAAAGGTAAGCAAAGAGTTGCCTTTTCAGGCGGGCGAATTTGGCAAATTACTGAACGACCCACAAGTGGTCAAAAAATACGGCTTTGACACCACCACGATTGTCTCTATGTTTTTGCCCAATACTTATCAGGTATACTGGAATATATCGCCTAAACAATTGCTCGACCGAATGCACAAAGAGTATAAAAAGTTTTGGAATGACCAGCGGTTGGCCAAAGCCAAAAATATAGGGCTAAAGCCAAAAGAAGTGTCAGTGCTTGCCTCGATAGTACAGGCAGAAACTAACAAAAATGACGAAAAACCCAGAATAGCCGGAGTGTACATCAATCGTTTGCAAAAAGAGATTCCCCTTGAAGCAGACCCTACCCTGGTGTTTGCCATGAAAGACTTTACCATCAAACGAGTACTGAATCGCCACAAAAAGGTAGAGTCGCCCTACAATACCTACAAATACAAAGGTTTGCCCCCTGGCCCTATCAATGTGCCCTCGATAGCCTCGTTAGATGCAGTATTGAACTACGAACAGCACGATTATTTGTTTTTTTGTGCCAAGGCCGATTTTTCGGGCTACCATGCGTTTGCCAAAACCAACGCGCAACACAATCGAAATGCCCGGCTTTACCACCGCGCTTTGAACATGCGAAGGATCAAGTAAAGAGCAGCCAATCAGTGTTAGTAAAGCGGAAAAAATAAGATGTGCCAATAAAACAAAATATTTGTTGAGTGGGCGAGTCAAAAAACCTTTGCATAGCCCAAGCTATGGAACTGTTTTTTGAGGAAGTCCACTCGGCAAAGATACCGTTTTATGGCTCAGATTATTTTTGTAGGTTTACTTAGGTAAAAGCATAGCAGTGCGTTTGCTTTTAAGGAGGCTTTGGCAGGTGGGCAATGTCGCTTGTTATTACTAAAAGTAACTTGAATCCAATGAAAATGATCAAAAAAATAACCCATATCCTGTGGAGAAGCTTTTTAGTATTTTTCTTTGGGATGCTGTTTTTTGTGGTATTCTTTAAGTTTGTGCCCGTAGGCTATACTTCTACCATGTTTTATCGAAGCATGCATGCGCTGTTTACAGGCAAAGATGCCACCATTCATTATACCTGGGTAAGTTATGAAAACATAGCCGACCCGGTAAAAGTAGCGGTGGTGGCGTCCGAAGATCAGCGTTTTCCTACCCACCATGGCATAGACTGGACTGCTCTAAAAGTGGCACGTAAACAACGCAGAGGGGGGAGCACCATTAGCCAACAAGTGGCAAAAAATGTGTTTTTGTGGCAAGGCTTTAAATACGACCGTTATTTACGCAAAGCCCTTGAGGTGCCTATTACTTATTTGATAGAGTTGATTTGGGGCAAACAACGTATTCTGGAGGTGTACCTAAACATTATAGAAGTAGGCCCACGTACTTTTGGGGTGCAGCAGGCAGCCAAGCGTTATTTTAGAAAAAACGCCAAAAAAATCACTTCTGCCGAAGCCGCCCTCATTGCTGCGGTGTTGCCCAATCCGCGTAAATACCTCATTACAAATCCTAGTGGTACAGTACGTTTGCGGCAGCGCCACACCTTGTATCAAATGCGTTTGTTGGGTGGGGCAAACTACCTAAAGGGTTTGCGAAAGTTTTAATCAAAAAGTAGTGATATGTTGCCAGTGTATGAGGCTATAACTGTACATAAAATTATTGAGAAGGGAGGTTCTACAAAACCTTGGTTGGTAGAAGTTTTGGTAAAAGACGAGCCTAAAGCTTATGTGGTAAAAATGTTTACTGAGAAGCATGTAGACCAGGTAGCACCTGTAGCTAATGAAGTATACGCAAATGTACTGGCAAAACAATTTGACCTGCCTTGCCCAAAAGCTGCGTTTATCCATTTTTCTGATAATTTTAAGTTTTGGCTTACAAAAGAACAGCAGGAAGTGCTAGACACCAAAGACCAAAGGATAAAGTTTGGAAGCGAGTATATAGAAGGCAATACTGCTTATAATAGAGATTCTGTATTGCCCATGTATGAGCTCGAAGCAGACGAAATAGCCAATATTTATGCGTTTGATATGTTGATTGCCAACTGGGATAGACGAATTGCCAAACCCAATATTTTGCTTACAGAAACCAACTTTTATTTAATCGATCACGAACTGGGTTTTCAATATACTGAGGCGCATATTGAACATTTTAGAGCTAAAAAACTGATGAATCGATATGGTGATCATATTTTTTACCAAATGCTAAATCAGGGGAGTAGTCAAGAGTATTATTTTACCATATTTGAAGAGTATCTCAGGTATTTGCCAGTAAATATATTGGACAGCTATGCAAATCAGTTACTAAAATATAAGCATCCGATAGGAAACTATCAGTTGATCAAAAGGTTTTTAAGGATAATAAAAGCGCAACCCTCTCAGTTTATAGATATTTTAAGGAGTACACTATCATGAATACCGTTTTTAAATATGCTGTTTTACGTTATGTCCATTCTCAAGTATTAAAAGAATCGGTGAATATTGGCATATTAGTGTTTTTCCCTGAACAGGGGCAAGTTGTTTTTACATCTTCCGAACAACGGTTGAATGCTTTAATCCACCTTTATCCCAATTTTTCTACGTCTCATATTCAAGCTTATTTGGATGGTTTAACTAAAAGAGCCCATGTAATTACAGCAGAGTTTAATTCAGCTACCAAACGAGCAATTGAAGAGAACCTTGAGCGTTTTATTCAAATAGAATTTTTGCCCGAAGATGCCACGGTTTTGCAGTTTTCTAAAATATACACCAGCCTCTTATATTCCGAAGACATTAATCAAGTGATGGTTAATTTGTTGGAGACTTATAAGCTGAATGTGTATAATGATACTCCTGCTAAAGTTATAAGTGGTAATGTGATAAAATCGCAACCAAAGATTAGAGATAGTAAAATAGAGGAAAGAAAAAGACTATATATTGAACGGCAACAAAGCAAGTACAAAAAGTCGACTCAAAAACATAAAGAGGAGTAAAGGTAACCTTCTAATCCCTCTTTTTCACCTAAAAACTTACAGCCTACCCAACCCCCAACCATCAAAGAAAGTTATCTGCTAAAAAAAGCGTATCTTTGCCAAAAAAGAATTCAAGAAAAATGGTATACATTTGCAGACGAGAAACTTTTAATGCTTCCCATAAATTATATAACCCTAACTGGAGCAAGGAACAAAATGAAGCTCTTTTTGGGGTATGTGCCAATCAGAACTGGCACGGACACAACTTCGAACTGGTGGTAACTGTTAAAGGAATGCCCGACCTGGAAACAGGAATGGTGATTGACTACAAGGTGCTGAGTAAAATTGTCAGACGAGAGATTATCGAGAAAGTTCACTACAAAAACCTGAACTTAGATGTAGACTTTTTGGCAGGCAAAATGCCCAGTTGTGAAATACTCATCATTGAGTTTTGGAAACGGCTCGCCCCTGCCATTCAACAAGAGTCGCCCCGTACTACTTTGCATCACCTCAAGCTGGTAGAAACCAAAAACAATTCGGTAGAATACATGGGCGAAGGGCTGGAGCACTACCAAGACTTACGCTTGCAAGAGCCTAATGTAGTGAGGCAGGATTAAAGCGACCTATGAACAACCTGTTTTTAAGAGTATTGATATGCTTTGTGTGGCTGAGCACCCATTTTGCGGTAGCACAAAACAAGCCTCCATCTTTTGCTATTTTTACCCGTCATTTTCCTGAGCTTAAGCTTCAGCCATTTTTAGATGTACCCATTACCCAGCCTAAAACTTTGTATGATAAAGGGAGTGCTACTACTTATGTCATGAGCAAATATTATATTCCGAGTTTTTTGACCAAAATTCCGGCAGACTATTTTCAGGCATTTTTTGTAAATGACCTGGGGCATATCAGAAATGACTCGATACCTAGGCTAGACACCAGCTCTACACGCGCTTATTGCATAGGCAGGCTCAAGTACGACAACCCCCAAAATATCATTACTTTATTGTTGGCTCTGGAGGTCAAAGATAAGGACAATTATTATGGGCGACAATACTATACTTTGGTGTATTATACGCCAAAAGGCAAGGCTATAGGGTATGACATTGTAGGGCGCAAAAAATGGCGGGTGCATACTTCGGCTCGTTTGAGCTTGCTACAGGGGCGTTTGTTGGTAGAGCAAGTGGGTGATATAATGCAAAATGAGGCGTATAAAAATGTTGCCAAAAGGTATTGGTTGAGCTTTGGCAATGGGGCAAAAGTGGTGAAACAAACTACTCAGTTTTCTATGATGCAAGCAGGCACACCCCAACGCATAGAAGGCATTGATTATTGGCTATATTGTCATAACAAGCTGCCTTATTGTGTGCAGTTTCCTGCCAAGGTATTGCACTTTGTGAGCAAAGATTGGAAGAAATATATGGGTGAACAGTTTGAATCTGCCGATGGTAAAGCTTTGCTGAGTATTAAACATAGTGGGGTAGCATACGGGGATAAAAATAAAAAAAAGGCTTTTGATGAATACCTAAAACTTATGCTATCTCTAAGGCATTATAGAGAGAAAGGGCTCAATGAGCAAGCCAAAGGCGAAGGTGTTTGGGTAGGTAAAGGAGTTGACAAAGAAGGTAATATTATTTACCAAAAACTACTGCTCACGCCTATGGTAGGTGCCAATCAATATAATATTCTACAGGCAACTTTTACCTACCCCGCGACACAAGCAGCCCATTATGACAAAATAGCGAAGCAACTGATGGACAGTTTTCAGATCAAACAATAACAGGTTGATGCGTGCTTGATCATTGTTCTAAACCACCAACGGAATTTTAAATTCGACCGGGTCTTTTTTCAAAAAGTACTGCATTTGTTGTAAAAACTCCTGGCCTGCAGTAGACGGGGTAGGAGAGAGGGTCTTAAAAACATTACTTGCCCTAAATGTGTTCACCAAAGCCTTTGTCCAATTATACGGAGGCACTCCCACCATATTTGCCAATTCATCACCCAGTAAAAAACGCATATATGCTGTGACAAAGCCCTTTGGAAAACGTTTGCCCAGTGATTTTTCTAATGACTGTATCAGTGCCTGGGTCAAAGTTTTGCCTTCGGGCGATGGGGCAAAGTTGCGTTGTCTGATGAGCGTTTCAAGTTGAATTCCTTCTTTATATCTATTGGGTAAATATAGCGCCTCATTGCCCAAAAATACTCCCACTACTTTCCACAAATGTAAGTAAGCAGTCATGTCACGTTGGTTGAGATGATTTCCCATTTTTTGCAAACCCAAAATAGGCAATACTGAAAAAGATAAGCTGGTGCCCACCATTTCTTCTTGATTGATAGGCACACCCCAGGTAGCTTTCCATTGGGGGCGTTTTGCCAAATGGTACCGTACAGCGGCATGCATAAGCCTTACCTTGAGGCTGCTTACAATGCCTTTGCCCTCAGGAGTAAAAGCGTTGAGGGCAGTAACATCCAATAAAAAACGAGCGGTTTCATGTAGTCTACGGGTTACGTCATGGTGCATTCGCTTGGTCAGGTAAAGTACTTGTACCCCGTGAGCGGCAGCATAAGTATAGGGCAACGATAAAAAACTAAGCATAGAGGTAAACTGGTGGGCATACTGGGTAAAGAAACGGCTTGCTTGTGCCAATAAATCATCATCTGCCCAAGTGGGAATTTGCCCGGCGTTTTCAAAAAAAACTTTTACCTCAGTGGGCAGTGACTGATTGGTCAAGTCACGGTTGAGCTGTAGCTGTTGCATGAGTTGATTGAGCACTTTGGCTTGTTGGTTGGTAAACAAAAATTTAATCACAGCATCAGCTTCAGGATCGCCTTGTTGTTTAAGCCCAGCCAGTATTTCGTGAGTAGGGGTTTGGTAATCAGGCAAGTGTAACAAAGGGGCGTGTGGGTGTATTTTCATAATGTGAATAGAATTATATAACTATATAATGAGTTGATGAAACCAATTGTTTGACGAAATACAAAAATGTTGGAGCAACTTGCACACCCCCGATTTTCATTTTAAATTGACGGGTTGAAATGACTTCATACTCTAAAACTTTATATCAATGAATAGTACCAATGTATTAAAAGACAGGGTGGCAATTGTGACTGGAGCAGCCCAAGGCATAGGACAAGCCGCCGCTATTATGCTGGCCGAAGCAGGTGCAGCTGTAGTAATATGGGACGTAAAGGTAGAAGCAGCCCAAACTACGGTGAGCTTGCTCAAGTCAAAGGGTAAGCGGGCAATGTTTATGGAAGGGGTAGACATTACTAGCTTGGAATCGGTAGAAAGTGCTTGCGCAAAAGTAGCAGAAGAGTTTGGGCAGATAGATATTTTGGTAAATAATGCAGGAATAGTAAGAGATGCTTCTTTTAAGAAGATGACGCCAGAGCAATGGCAACAAGTGATAGATGTAAACCTTACGGGAGTGTTTAATTGTACCAAGGCAGCATCTAAATATATGATGGAAGCCAACTATGGTAAAATTGTAAACCTTGCCTCGGTGGTGGGTATTTATGGCAACTTTGGGCAAACCAATTATGTAGCGGCCAAAGCTGGGGTAATAGGAATGACTAAAGTATGGGGGCGTGAGTTGGGCAAACACAACATCACAGTAAACGCAGTAGCTCCTGGCCCTACCGATACCAGCATGCTTGCCACTGTGCCCGATGAGTTGCGCCAGCAGATGAAGCAACGAGTACCTTTGCGTCGTTTGGGCAAACCTGAAGAAATAGCCAAGGTGATTTTGTTTTTTGCCAGTGAAGCTTCCAGCTTTGTTACTGGGCAAACCCTTACTGCTGACGGTGGAACATACCTGGGGTAACGACCTTTGGTACGCCAAGTACGGGGGTTCATCGAAAACTAACTGTCTTTGAGCATTCAGTTTCGTTGGTAGTATTATACCTGTATCACAGGGGTATATATACGTGAAATAATTCATGTGAATTAAATCGCAGGTAGTACTCATCTATTACCTGCGATTTGTTATTCGAGCGAAATAATGTTATATTATTTGGTGAGGGTTTGGTATAAAGTTTGGTTTTTTGTCTTTGAAGCTTACACCTTTTTTTGTATTGAGTCCGTTATTATCAAAAGCAACATCACAAAATATATATGAAACACCAGGTCAATCTATTCATTTTACTAAGCGGTATCTTTTTTATTTCTCATACCCACGTACAAGCCCAAAGAATATATAAGCAAAGTAACAGCTACTACATCCAGGCAAACGAAAATTATCAAAAAGGGAAGTTAGACTTGCAATTAGGCGATTTTAACAATGCCTTGCGTTCGCTTAACCTGGCAATTAAACAAAACCCTGGCTTTGCCGATGCTTATTTTGAGCGGGGCAAGACCCACATGCTGCAAAAACATTACAAAAAGGCTTTTAATGACTTTGTAAAAGCCACTCAGTTTAACCCCCATAAGTCTGCTCCTTATTTATACAAAGGGGCTATTTATCACGAGCAAAACGAGTATGAGGCTGCCATTCAGGAGTATACTCAAGCATTACGTTTGAACCCCAAGAGCGCCATGGCTTATAACTACCGTGCCGAAGCTTACAAAGAAATTGGCTTTACCCCTAAAGCTATAGAAGATTACTCCAGTGCCATTAACTATGACCCTCAGCAAGCCATTTTGTACTATGGCAGAGGGCAATGTCTCATGGAATCCCAAAAATATACGCAGGCAATCAAAGATTTCAGCAAGGCTATTCAACTACAGCCCAGTATTCTTGATTCTTATCGTCAAAGAGCGTACGCGGCTTTTTTGGCTGGCAACTACATGCGTAGTGCGCAAGACCTGGACTATCTGGAGCAAAAAGACGCTAAAAATATGAAGCCTTATCAGTATTCATTAAGTGCTTATTGCAAGGCAGCAAGCAAAGATTACAGAGGAGCCATCAGGGCAATAAACAAAGTGATGGAAATGGAACCTAACAATGCTTTACACTATGTAGAGCGGGCACAATATCATGCCGCACTTGCGCAATATGATCCTGCCATTAACGATTACACCAAAGCTTTGGAAGCCTATCCCGACAGTGTACGTTTTTATGGTTTGCGTGCCGAGGCTTTTTTGCGTCAGGAAGATTATGCGCATACTATCAAAGATTGTAACTTACTGATAAGCAAGCAGCCCCAAAATGCCCGTGCCTGGTATTTGCGTGGGGTGGCCAAAATGCGCACCAATCATCGTAAAAGAGAAATTAAAAAAGATTTGCAGCAAGCGGCTATGTTGGGCTACCCAAAAAATAAAATGGAGTCGCAGGCGTATAAATATGCCCGAAAGGGTTTTAAGAAGAGGAAGAGGTAGTAAGTAAGTGGCAAGCAGAGAGCTACGAGTAGTGGTAATGTTTGTTGCTAAATGTAATGTAGCCAGATATATAAAAGCTTTTTACCTGCACTATTTGAGTGCAAGTAAAAAGCTTTTTTAGTGTTCAAGAGGGCGTTCAATGTGCGTGCCTAATATAGGTTGACCATTCAAAGTCAACAAACAATGTCATTAAAGAAAAATAAAACTAAAAAAAGTC
>NZ_CANLRP010000164.1 GCF_947493425.1 uncultured Microscilla sp.
CATCTACTCGTTCTGTGATCATACAGCGAGTTTAACTATTTTCTTTTTTCCAACCTAGAAATCAGCGAAACGTAAGTCATAAGTGAATAGTTGTTAGAAAATGAATTTGAGACTTTGAACTCATCCTGAGCGAGTTCTTAATATATGGATTCAATACACTATACAAGGCAACAAAAATAAGTGATCATTTAAAATAACAAACAGAATACAATGATTATTGCATCTGCATACGCTCAAATGAAGGTATTTGCTCTTCTACCTGGTGGTAGTTACGGTGTATTTTTATTCCGTTATCTTGTAGTGCTTTGATCAGATTAGTGCGAACGTCATTTTGTAAATACCAGGAGTTGGTAGCATTGTCTGCCCAGGCAACTACCCAGCATTTGATACTTTCTTTCGACATTTCCATCACCCAAAAACGAGGTTCTTCGTGAGGAGCAAAATACTCGCTCTGACGGGCGCAGCTTTTAGCAAGCCTTTCTACCTCATCAATATTGCTCTCATACGCTACAAAAAACTCTACGTGAGTCCATTGGTAGTTGTCTATGAGCGAATAATTGGTAAACTTATTCTTGATCATTTGAATGTTAGGTATGGCATACCTGCGCCAGTTCCACATTTTTACGATGGTGTAAAAAGGGTTGATGTCTTCTATGGTACCATAAGACTTGTCTACCATGACAGTATCACCCACATTGATTACCTTAGAGTAAGACAGCACCAAACCACTGATGCCGTTTTCTATGATAGGTTTGGCAAGCATGCCAAAAACAAGTGTGGCTACCCCCAGTAAAAAAGTAAGTACAGTAGCTGGGATTTGTTTCATAAAAGGAAGCATAACCAGTAATATAAAAGGTATAATGAGCAAAGGTAACACGACTCTTTTGGTAACAGAAAACTGTTTTTCTATGTTGTCTAATCCAATTTGTTTGCCTTCTATTGCTGGGTTTTTCAGGGGGCTGTCTGACTTAATTGCGTTGAAGTTTTTTTTGTTTTTGAGCCTGAGTATTTGATAGTTTTTTGCTTTGAGTGATTGCTTGAGTAGATAAAAAAGAATGAGTGTAAATATAGTACTCACCATTATGAGATAAATGGCCTTATTGGTATTTGTGTGTAGTAAACTAATCAGATTTTGCATGAGATACTTAAGTTTGATGTGTCATTGAATAGATTGACATACCACCTGCTACAATGCATTATTGCTTGTTGGGTAAAATCGAATGCCCAATAATGAGTAGTTAAAATTACTTGAGGTAGGGTAGTATGTATGATTGCCTGAATGAAGGGTAAACTACAGGAGTAGTATGATAGTACCTTTTGAATGAAATATTGTAGAATAAGTAGAACCAGAAGGGGATAAACAAAACAAGGAGTAGACAACAACTTTGTCTACTCCTTGAAAGCATCTGATAAATACAATGCTTATTTTTTCTCTTTAATTCTGGCAGCTTTACCAGATCTTCCACGTAGATAAAACAAACGTGCTCGGCGAACTTTACCCTTTCTTACCACCTCTATTTTGTCAATATTTGGAGACAATAATGGGAAAATTCTCTCTACTCCTATCCCCCCAGATACTTTGCGAACTGTAAAAGTCTCGCCATTAGAACTAGGGTTTCTGCGCTGAATCACAGTACCACGGAATTGCTGAATACGCTCTTTGTTACCTTCCTTAATTTTCACGTGTACATTTACCGTGTCACCAGGTCCAAAGTCAGGCATATTTTTGCGAGTTTCCTGATACTCATCTTCTACCAATTTTAATAAAGGGTTCATAACTATATTGATATAATATCTTGTAGTTTGCCAAAACGAACCGCAAATATAAGATGTAAAAAGGGGAATAACTAGTTTGATACAAGTTTTTTGTAGACAAACCTTTGCTCTAGAGTTTAAAAATAGCCCGTAATCGATAGATTATTTGGCGAATTCAAAAGTAAGGCTAAAAGTTAATAATCAGGTTACTTCTAAGTGAGTAGTCGTAGTTTTCGAGAAACGACTGGATAAAACTGGCATGTCTGTATTTAAAAGTCATACCAAATGATAATGTTTTGCTAATATTGGTTCTCACTGAAGCATTGAGTAAAATACGATAGTTTTCGGTAAGGTTAAACATTTGATTGTTGTTAATATCATAGACTGCGGGTTGAATATATGCCACAAGACTGAAAAAAGTCTTATTGCTACTGTTGTCTAACAAGTAGGTCATACTGAGGTAATTACTCCATCGCCAAAAGTTGGTTTGCAAAGGGTAAGTCAGATCACTGGAGTCTAGCTTTACCTCTTCAAACTCATACATAGCTGATGAACCAAACGAAAGGTTAAGCGTTTTAGGATTTTTGATAATGTCCCAACGAAAGCCAATCCCCCCAAGTAAACGGTTTTGTAAACGAATGAATTCATTGAGTTCATTTTGACCAAAAACTTCTGCACTCCAGTGACTGGCTGAGTCTTTGTCAATGGCGTAATTATACTTGGCATACAAAAAACCTTTGCGTTTAAAAACATTAGTGTTGCCGTCATTGCGGGTTTGCCCAAAGTTGTAACTGCCAATGCCGAAAATGACGTGGCGCTTGCGTACATAACTATTTTTGACACTACCCGAAAATATATCGTTGTTTCCGTTTCCTCGGTTAAGCGACAAACTTGCCTTGAGTTGTCCTACGAGCCCCTGTTGACGATTTGAGGGGCGATAAATCTCTGTATTGACTTGTGCTATAGTTTGACAATAACTGGTGAGAATGAAACCAAACAAGAGTAGGTGTTTTTTCATAAGTAAAAGCTTGCTTTTGTGTTTGTAGATTTATTTTGAAAAAGATTAGAGGTTAAAACAGATTGTGTTGTGTATGTTTACTTAAGAAATTGTCTGCCAATTCTGTACTTATACTTTCTTGATTATATGTAGAAGGCGTTGTTTGACATTAAAGTACTCTGGCACTTTTTCAAAAAAAACAATCAGAATAAAATGCTCAAGCAACCTTTGACTCCAAAGGTGTATCTGATTGTTAGTTGCTATATTACTATTCATTTGATTAAATACAAATAGCCATGTATAAGATACTATATATTTTGTCACTTTTACCTATATTTCTGATGACAACATCTAATACGTATGCACAAAATAAAACGAGTGTTGAATATGATGCTTCCAATACCACGAAGCTAAAGGTTGGAGGATATATTCAGGTAGAACTCATAGAAGGAGACGAAGAAAAAGTAGTCTTGAGTGCTTCAGAAGAGGTAAAAAAGCTGATTAAAATCAAAGCAAGAAAAGGAAGGTTAAGCATATTGGCAAAACAAAAGCACTTGAAAAGCTTGTCGCCTGTCAAACCCAAAATTAAAGTATACTATAAACATTTAGAAGCCCTGAAAGTAAGAAACGGGGCAAAATTGACCGGACAGTATTTAATCAAAGCGAAATATTTTGATTTGGTGGTAATAGAAGGAGCTTATGTAACACTAAAGCTGCAAACCAAAGACCTAAAGGCCAGGGTAAGTATGGGAGCAGACGTAGTGCTCAGTGGAACTACTGATACATTTGAGGCAAAAGTAAAGATGGGCTCTATGCTTGATGCTTATACTTTCAAGAGTAATATATGTTTTGTCCGGACAAGCATGGGGGCTAATGCCAAAGTATTTGCCCGTGAACTTTTAAGGATGTCGGCAGGGATGGGAAGCTCTATAAAATATGAGGGAAACCCCAAGCAAGTTGCCAAGTCGTCGTCTTGGATGGGTGGCAATATTAAAAAGCAGCGGTAATGTGTAATGCTTCTGAATTAAAGGCCTTTGAGTTCATCCAGGGCTTTTTTGTATTCTTCAGGGTGGTTGGCATTGGTCAGTACCAAAGGCTGGGCTATTTGAATCAGGTGTACTTCCGACTCTTTGAGTATATTCAAAGGGCTGGTGTTATCTTCCTCGATAAACTTTTCAATGATAGGTTTACTTTGTGGTTCCCAGATTGTAAGCAAAGGTTCGGGTAAGTCGTTTTTGGGGTTGACATAAGCAGTGGCTATTTTTGCCGGATTACGTTGCCTGATCAACAAATCAATGGTTTCTTCGTTCAAATAGGGTAAATCACAGGCTACTACCAACCAAGTAGTGTAAGGCTTAAACTTAAGTGCTGTAATAATTCCTGTTACTGGTCCCAAATCTTCGTAGCGATCGTATAAGTAGTTATACTCTACGTCTTCTTCCCAGGTACCCGCCTGTTCCACCCGACAAGAGACGTAGGTCTTTTCGCAAAAGTTTTGCAATAACTCATATAAATATTGCCGTTGTGGCATCCCATGGTAGTCGAGCGCCCCTTTATCAGTTCCCATGCGGCGACTTTGCCCACCAGCCAATACTAATCCATACATAATTTTTTTACCAAAATTTTAGATGTACTGATGTACCAGGTGGTATACCCAGCATTTGTATTGAGTATATTGCAGGAACAATGCCTAAATATATTCAAAAAGCTTCAGTATTTTAAATAAACATATATCAGTAGGTTAACTTCGCTTAAAGTCTGTTTTCCCACCGGTTTTTTGCATCAATTTGGTATCTTTTATCACAATGTTTTGTGATAAACCCTTGCACATATCATAAATAGTAAGTGCTGCCACCGAAGCCCCAGTCAGTGCCTCCATCTCTACCCCGGTTTTACTTTCTACCCGTACAAAGCAATCTATCATCACTTCGTTATTTCCTTGAATCTGAATTTCAAACTTACAACTGTCAAGACTCAAAGGGTGACATAAAGGAATCAACTCGCTTGTTTTTTTAGCGCCCATAGTGCCTGCAATGATTGCAGTTTGAAACACCGCCCCTTTTTTTGTGTAAATGTCTTGATCCTTGACTTGCTGCATGACTTCTGGTGGTAGTAGCACTGTAGCGCGGGCGTGGGCGTACCGTACAGTGGTTTGTTTGTTACCTACATCTACCATTGATGGGTTGCCATCTTGGTCAATATGCGTTAGTTTTTTACTGTCTGTCATCTTGGTTTTGCTCAAAAGCCAGTATTAGCTACTCTAGCTAAAATGCTGCCTATATTTGTTTGAAAAATTGGCAAAGGTCAAACTTTCCTCTGTTTTTAGCAAGTCTTGTTTTTATAAATTTAAATAATGTTCTAAAGCACAAAACCAACCCTGGTAGACAAGGTTGGTTTTGTGTAAGTGGGTATTTTTTATCGTAAGCTTATTTTTTTCGCAACCTGTTCCATTGGCGGCAATAATACTTTTTTATCCATTTCACCCTTTTTCGGTATGTTCTGCCACTGGTGAGGTCATAATCTTCAAAAGCTTCTTTGCACTGGTTTTTTACCAAACGGTTAGGGTCGTGCTTAAAATCAACCCTGGCCATTTCATAGGCCAAACCCCTTACATTGCCACGACTTGGCAGCATCTTAATGTATTTATTAATCAATTTGGTGGCAAAGTCGCGGTCATCATCTTTGTTTTTATCAAGAAAATGAATAATCCCATGTGTCCAGAATAACACATTAGAATGGTTTTCTAAAAAGCTTTGTAAATCTGGTTTTTGAATGCCAAATATCTTTAGGTTATACTGTTGGTAATTGGTCACTACTCGATAGTGTAATTTAATGGCTTTTTGATGCATCGTTTTTTGCCCTGATTGTGCATATTGATTAATTTCTTTCCAGTCTAGGGCATACTGATAAGCATTTTTATAACGAGTTTTTAGTTGTTGAGCTATTTGTGAGGCTATGCCACAATCTTTGTTGGCGTTGGCTTTGCCTATAGCTTGTTCGAGCAACTGCCAACCTTTGATAAAATCTTTTTGATCAAAGTTTTCTCTGGCTTTTTGCACAAGTTGATTATAGGCTTTTTGGTTCAACTCACACTCTTTGTTAAATATGGCTTTTTTTAGAATCTCATATTTGTTGTTTAATGTAGGGTCGTTTGTCAACGGATAGTTGTAATGACGGGTAAAACTTAGAATTCCTGACGAAATAGCCATTGCCTCTTGTAACTTATCTTGCTTGAGTTCAGCGTGTGCCTTATCTATACGGGTAGTTACAATGCGTTGGATGGCCTCTTTTTTATATTGATCTACCTTGATTTTTAGCCGATTTATTTGCTCCTGTTGTCCACTTACCAAGGCCAAGGCTGTTTCTGCTGAAGCTAGTTTGTCAAGCGATTTTTGATAAGCTTGGTTACTGTTGTCATTCACGGCAAGCCCGGTATAAGCTGTAGCTAGTCCTAGATTTACCTCGTTTTTGGTGCCCAGTGGTGCTCCTGCATCATTCACTAAACTTGCCCCAAGTTGAAAATCATTCAGTGCCTGACTGTATTGTTTTTGGTTGTTGAACCCCTTGCCTCTATCCACGGTTTTGTTGAGCAATACTTGGTACTGTTCTACCAGTTGCTGTTTTTTGACTGCTTGATTTTGAATAAATTGTTGATGAGTCTGATGGTAAGCATGGGCAGCCTTTAAATGTTGGGCAGCGTTGTTAAAATTACCTGCTGCTACAGCTTGTTGAGCACGATTAAACTTTTGCTGGTAGATATTGGTGTGTGCCGAAGTTTTTACCTCTTGGTATGTGTTGGTGGCATGCACATTGGCTTTTTCTTGGGCTATTTGTTCAGCAAAGCTTACCTCATTCAATGCTTGCTCATAATTTTGGTTTCTTACCTGTACTTGTGCCTTTTGTACAATACGATTATACAACCTTTGGTATAGTACAGAGTGTTGGTCAGAGATTTGGTTGCCAAAGCTTTGTTGAAAACTTTCTGCTGCTTGTAAGCTGGTATAAGCTTGTTTGAAATTGGCTTGTTGCAGGTAATTGTTAAACTTGCTCAAGTACGATCGATAATGTTGAACACGTGCTTCTGTGATCAAAGCTCTGGCTTTGCCATTACAGTTATAAATATTTGCTCCTTGTTTGCTACAAATACTTTGTGCTTTTTGGTAATACTTGATTTGTGCTTGATAATGACGCTGCCTTTTCCCCAGGTTGACATAATAATCAAATATTTTTTGATACATCTGTTGGGTAGCATTGTTTATCAACGATGTACTGGTTACTGCCTGATTATCGTGCATTCTATCCAATTGATAGAGAGCATCATCGGGACGATTGTTTTTCAGTGCCAACGATGATTTTTCTATATAAGGCAAGGCAAAGTGTTTGTTTTTGGCAATGGCAAGATCAAGGTAGCGAGATTGCCTGGTTGACAAAAACTTTTGATAATACAACGCATGCCATTTTTGTTCGGCAGCGTGAAACTTTTGCTCTCCTTCGTTTAATGACCGATTAGTATGTCGTATTTTTTGCTGAAGCTTGGCTGGGTCATTTTGGTCAAGCTTCAAAGAGGTGATGAAGTGATAATTATTGATCTTATCAAATCCTTGACGAATATCGTGCAAAGAACGTTGGGTATTGACCAATAAGTCAGGGTCAGTATAATTTAGGTAAGGAAGTTTTTGTAAAAAGCCGTTTAATTGGGTAACTGCCTTGTAGTAATTGTCGATAAGTAAGCGTTGGCTACTGTTACTATTGGTGGTGCGAGCGTTGGTATTATACTGTGCTTTTAGGTTTTTCACTTTGATTTTTTTGGCTGATGTATTGGCATCTTTAAACGAAGCCTTATATACATATCCTCCTTTTGCCCCAGGGCTTATTTTTACATTATTACTGCTAAATACCAAAGTTTTATCGTTGTATACTTGCACATCAAAAGACAGCGAAACAGGAGAAGGAGTGCTGTTAAGTTTAAAACCCCGATATTGATTGTTGGTGGCTCCAGCTACCTTAAACCTGACTTTCATTGAGTAGTGCCCCACATTGTTTTCCCGCTTTACTTCTGTATATTTTGTGCGTTGGTTAAGCTGAACGAAACTGCCTGTTGTAGGACCTGCTACTTTTCTGAGTCTAACAGTTTGCCCAAAACTATAAGGCAAATGGAGGCACAGCAAACATACAAATAGGCCATACATTTTGAGCGGCTGTTTGAAAAGGTGAAGAGAAGTAAATATTTTTTCCATAGTTTCAAGCGGTTTTAAAGTTTATACATGATTATATATACTCAAAGCTACGGCTTAAAACTTAGAAGCTTTTCTGGTTTTATACTAAAATAAAAAAGTTTTATAGCAAATAGTAAGTAATTCTTAAAGGTTATTTTTTTGAGAAACTAGCATTTGATAAAGGGCTTTATAGACGCAGGAATGACATTGGTAGGCAATAGCTATCGATTCAAAGAAACTTCATTGTAATGGTAAATTTTAACATAGTAATCGACCTGTTTATAGTAATTGATAGAGGTTTCTTATTAATTTTAACTTTGCAAAACTTATTTTACCTACAATAATTATGAGTATCACATTAGCCAACCTTTACACATACCCTGTCAAGTCTATACCTGGAGTAAGCCACCACCTTGCAGAAGTACAAGATCGTGGTTTAGAACTTGACCGTCGCTGGATGATCGTTGATAGTGAAGGTGTTGCCATTACCCAGCGACAATATCCTAAAATAGCCTTGCTTAAGCAAACCATTACTGAGCAAGGGTTGGTATTTGAGGCACCAGGAATGTCATTACTGAGGGTGTTGTTTGGTGAAAATACCGGGAAATCAACTGCTGTGAAAATATGGAAGGACACTTGTAACGCATTGGTGGTTAGCTCAATGGCTGATGTATGGTTCAGCGATTTTTTAGGAACAACGTGTCAGTTAGTGTACATGCCCGATACTACCCAAAGACTGGTAGAAGAGGCCTATAACATCAATCAACATATTACGAGCTTTTCAGATGCTTATCCGTTTTTACTTATCTCTGAGGCTTCTTTAGATGATTTGAATAGTAGAATGGAAAAGCCAGTACCTATGAATCGTTTTCGCCCCAATTTGGTGGTATCAGGTACCAATGCTTTTGCCGAAGATACTTGGAAAAAAATAAAGATAGGAGATATCATTTTTCATGTGGTAAAGCCCTGTGCGCGTTGTGTGCTTACTACGGTAGATCAAACAACTGGCATCAAAGGGGCAGAGCCACTGCGTACCTTGTCGCAATACCGCAAAGTAGGCACCAAGGTAATGTTTGGGCAAAACCTATTACCTGAAAGCAAAGGGCAGTTAAGTGTAGGCGATAAGGTAGAGGTGTTAGAGGTAAAAGACAGGGTAGAAGCATAAAATATAAAGGTAGCCAGGTTTTGAAGGTGGCTACCTTTACTATAAGTATTGGGAGGTTAAAAACTACTGGTTACCGATAAAGTAAGCCCGCTGGAAGCTGGCACCAAACGACATACACCCCCTACGCAAATAAGTCCGGCGCGTTGTCTGCCATAACTTAACGAAAAACGATTGGCTCCTTTGGCATAAGCTACTCCTCCATTGTAGTAGTGCAAAGGTATGCCCTTGCCTATTCCGTTATAATTGATTTCATCGGAGGCAAAAATCAAAAAATTAGAAAAACCTACTTCTACCAATCCCATTGCCCAACTGCCAAAGTCCTGGCGGGTATACAAATGCTGTAGCTCAAAGCGTAGGGAGGCTTTTCTGCGGGGCTTGATGAGTACATCGGCTATTACAGTATGTGATTTTATCACACCACTTCCAGTCACTCCCTCTATTTGGTCTTTGTCATACTCAAGGTATACATAACTAAAAGTAGTTTTGAGTTTTCGGCTCCATTTTTTACTCAATTCTACATTAACATCCTGAAAATATTTGCGATTGCCCAGTTTCCAGAAGTCTGACTCATACCCAGCGTCTCCCGATATAGAACGTTGGTCTATACTATTGGCAACGGCATAGTTGAGGCTAATGGTAGTACCATACTTACCCCCCAGTGCCGAACCTCGCTTGAAAGTGTAAATCAAATCTGCCTGTAGACCTGCTTCGCCAAATACTTGGGTAACATAAGGGTAAAGTGTTAAAAGGCGATAGGTGTGCTGTTTGGTAGTAATGGGTATAAAGTTCACCATGAGGCTATTAAGTGGGGCATCGCGGCTTGAACGAAAATCCATGTTTTCTACTCGTTTCATTTGTACATTAATGCCTAACCCATTGTGGCTATAACTGGCATTTAGCAACAAAGCCGAGCCGTCATGATTGATGTAGTCATTGCTAAGCATTGGGGTGGGTTTTTTGTATACATATTCAGCGTCTATGTTAAAGCCTCCGTTACCAATGGCAAGCCTTCCAGCATAAGCATCGCTTTGGGGCGAGATATAGCCAAGTGTACCCGTGTAAGGCTCATATACACTTACATAACTTCCTCCTAGGGTAATGGTGGTTTCGCTCAGGGGGAATAAAAACTTATTGAGGTAAATTTCAGCATCAGCGGCACGTATAGTTCCTTCTCCTTTATTAAAACCATCACGTTGTTTTCCTGTAAGGGCTTTTATTTGTGCCATATCGTCAAAATTATATTTGAGCAATATTCCATCAATGGAGTTGTCAATGCCAGTAGGTCGGTTTTCTTGTGCCCTTAGGATAGTACCACTACCAAATTGTTCGTAAAAATTACCGGCAGTTACCTCTAGCCCATCTTTTCTATAAGTGATAAATCGGTTGGCAATTCCTTGTCCTTTGAATTCTCCTGGGTAACCCAATAAAGGTGGGAGGTAGGCCTCGTAACGTAGCCCGGCCGAAAAATCACCTTTGCGGTAAAATAAATTGAGGTAATGATTAGAAGCCATGCGGTCAGCCCCTTCTACTAAGGTAGCATTAATTGCTGAATCTGCCTGGTAATACTGAAAGTCAGATTGTAGGCTCCCTGAAATTACGCCTTTGTCGGTGGGTTGTTGGGCAAAAACCACTGGGCTCCATAATAGCAGACAAGCAATACAGGCGTAAAATTTAAGTATGTATTTCATGATAAAAATTCTTTGAGCGTATTCAGAAGTGATATGGTATGACTCTACTCAAATGTGTGTGGAAAAGCTTCTTTATTCAACAGTTTTATTGTGCTATCACTGTGTGAGGCATAGCTCAACAATAGCACAGTAAAACAGTATAATCATCGCCTTTATTTCTTGGCGTTGAGTTTTTTTAATACATCATAGTACTTCTCTTCGTCGCCAGGTTTGTATGAGGTGTGTTGCCACACAATTTCGCCGTCTTTGTTCAAAATAAAAGTATGAGGCACATTGAGCACATTCATGGCACGTTTGAGGTCACCGTTTTCGTCTATATAAGTATCAAACTCCCAGCGTTTACCTTTTACCAATGACTTAGCTCTAGCCCTGCTACGCGCGTCATCTACTGAGATGGCAATGAGTTTTACTTTCATGTCTTCTTGCCAGTCGGGATACACATCGTGTATAGCGCTTAGCTCCTGAATACAGGGTTTGCACCAGGTAGCCCAAAAACTTACAATGGTAAAATGCCCTTTGAGTGCCAGTGCCTGGGTAGATAAACTGTTGCCATCCAAGGTCTTAATGGTGACGTTAGGCAAACCCTTGGTGGTTTTTTGTGCTTTTGCCGAAAAGCTCATAACCATTACCAAAAGGCAGGTGATGTACAGTGCAGATGATGTTTTCATGATTGAGTTTGGTTGTAAAAAAGAGATAAACATAAGAAAGACCAGACCAAGCGGTCTGGTCTTTTTACATAAAATGAGTTAGTTCCAGGCTTGGGTTTCGCCTACTTTTACTACTTGAGAGTTGATAACTTCTTTGCTTGTTTTATCAGTCACAAATGCTACAATGCGGCAGTTATCTTTGTTGTAGCTATCGTCTAGTTTTAGCTTAAACATGCGCTTGTATATCTTGTCTGCATCTTGTCCACAGGTAGGCAATTCAAACCCATTAAGATCTGTCAATATATCCCGTAAGGTGGCATTGTGTTCATAACCTTTGATTGGGTTACCTTTTTGGTAAAAAGGAGAACTAGAGTTGTCATTATGATAATTTGCCTGATCATAACCACGACCTTGCCCTACTACTTTGTCTTCTATAAGATAAACTGTAATGGCATACTCCCCTTTTTCTTTGATTCCTACATAAGTCAATACCTCTACCTCATTGCTGCTGTTAACATTGGTTTCTATAGCAATGCCTAGTTTTGGGCTAGTGGTATTATTTATAATTTGACCACTGTTACGGTTAGAGTTACCAGGGTGAGAAACCTTGCTACCATTAAAAGCCTTGCGGTTAAAAGTAGCCCCTGGAAAACTATTGATGTTCCCTAGAATAGTTTCAAGGTGGGCAAACATGCGGGTTTCCATTTTATCGCGGTAGTGTATGCCTATACCAATTACCTGGTTAGGGTATTTAAGTTCGGCGTCGTGTACACTCTTGGCTCCTGATGGGCAGTACCCACACCAAGTACCTGTAAATTCTTCTATCAAAACTTTTTGTGTAATAGAGGCAGGTATTGTCTCAGGCACTTTACCATTGGTGGTATATGTGCATCCACAATCATCAGTGGTAGCGTCTTTGTTATAGTTGGTAGCAAGAGGGTCGGTACAGTTGGCTACAGTGGGAGTAGGATTACCATTACCGTTTCCTCCTGAACCTCCATTGTTAGGCTGAGGTGTTTCTTCGGTTCCAGCGCATCCTACCATAAAGCTTATTGCCAATAAACAGATGAGCAATTGGGCGTTTTTCAAAATATTCATATTTGTGGTTAAGTATAGTAAAAAGTATATGATAAACTATGTCCAAATTATACAGCGTAAATCATTTATAATTTGGAAAAATATTTTGCTTGTGTAAAGGTATAGTATTGTAATATTCTTAAAATTTACTTTTCCAAGCTTGTGTTTTTTAATGCCCGAAATTAGTAAAATATGCCGCAAAATATTTTCCATTCCACTTGGTCTTCATGTAATTTACAGCGTGTAATAGTAAAAAATACTATCAATCATTAGGGTATTTGCTCAAATATCACAGTTATAAACTCCGTGTTTTGTGCCATATCAAAATAACAGTGTGGGTATGCTTGAGGGTGAATAAGTAAGCAGGCTTACAGGTATGAAAAGTAGTTTATAGCAACATAGTATTATATTTTGTTAATAAAGTATAATATTAAGGCGATGGAAAAGTAAGGTAGTACTTGACGATGCGTATAACAAATAGGCAAGAAATGCGCTTGTTTTTTGGGCTAGTGTGATAAATTATGCTTTATAGTAGTGTCTTTTAGGGGGGAGTTACGTTTTTTGAGTGTTTTTTGGAAAGTATTTGATAATTGTAAAGTAAAAAACGGATGCTTTGAACACCCGTCTTTCAGTTTTTTTTATCTTAAAGGGGTTTTCAATATGCCCCATTTACCCGCTTGTTTAGCTACCGCATAGCCCCCTCTAAACTCGCTGGCGCTGTCAAATTTGCACATAAAAACCAGTTTTCCTCTTTTATTTATAAACCCTCTTTTACCGTTGGCTTTTACTTTAGCAAGCCCCTCATGAAACTTATAGGCAAAGTCATACTGATGAGGAATCACTGTATTCCCTTTTTTGTCAATTGCCCCCCATTTATCATTTAGCTTTACAAAACATAAACCCTCTTGAAAGCTCCACATAGATTGATACTTTGGAGGAATCACTTCTTTCCCGGTTTTGTCTATAAAACCATTTTTACGCCCTACCCTTACTGTTCCTAACCCTTCGTTAAACCACCCTGTTTTATCGTATTTGAACTCGGTAATGGCCTTACCTTTAGCGTTTATGTATGAATGTTTTTTACCTTGTTGTAAACCACACATGCCTTCCTGAAAATACCAGGCATAATCATAGTCAAATGTAGTTACCTCCTGTCCATTTTTATTGATAAACCCCCACTTGCCTTTCTTTTTTACGGCTGCCCAATTGCCCGTGTGAAAGTCCATTACCTGTTCATAGGCAGGAGGAATCACTTCTTTGCCTTTCTTGTTAATAAATCCCCACTTGCCACGTTTTTTTACTGCGGCTAATCCTCCATAAAAATAGGCAATGCCTGCATACCTAAATGGCACTACCGTTCTACCCTTGACGTTGATATACCCCCATAACCCTTTACGTACTTTGGCAATGCCTTTTCTAAAAAAGAAAGCGTCATCAAACCGGGGCTTTATCACCATTTTACCCGATTTGTTTATATAACCATACTTACCGTTAATTTTTACCGCTGCTTTGCCTTCCATAAAATCAGCTGCATCGTCATACCTTGCAGGAACCACCTCTTTACCTTCCGTATTGATAAACCCCCACTTTCCTTCTGTAGATTTTACCCTGGCCATTCCATCGCTAAAGCCCAATACAGTTTTATAATTTAAAGTAGGCTTTACATGCCACTTTTGCCCCATTACAGGAGCTATGCTGACAGCTGTCAGTATCGCTATGAGTAGTTTTCGAATCATAATTTTTTTGATTTTGGTCAATGTTTATTTTTTATCACGCTCGATAGCGTGTTGATATTGGGTTAAAATAGTAAAAAAATGGGAAAACTCACCACCTTCTTTCAACGCTAAGTTTGATATTGACAACGCATTTGAGGTTAAATGATGTTTGTTGTACTTGATGTAGTGGAAGTATGCAAGGAATAGGTTTGTTGGGGGAAGGGGTACAACTTCTATGTAATTTTTTTAATTTTTCTTTACATAGGGAATTCCCTATGTAAAAAATTTCTGTTTTTTTATCATTATGATAATAGCTAACCCCAAAGATCTGACGTTACTCAAAGTTACAAAAGTTCTCCCCCAACTCTAAAAATAAATCAAACAAAAGGCTTCTATAGCTTGTAATGTATATGACTTGCAAAAAGTTATCAAACCAAATTGGTAAATTGAACAATTTGATCGTATACTTGTACCTCTTTAGAAGCACGCATGACATTATCAATTAAGGACATACAGGCGCCTATACAAGACGTAATGGCGAATTTTGAAGGGAAATTTCGCTCTTTTATGAAAAGCGATGTTTTTTTGCTCGATAAAATCATGAACTACATTGTCAAGCGAAAAGGCAAACAAATGCGTCCTATGTTTGTGTTTCTGTCGGCAGGTACCGGAGGCGACATCAACGAAATGGCTTATCGGGGAGCAGCACTCATTGAGCTTTTGCACACCGCTACTTTAGTTCACGATGACGTAGTGGATGACTCCAATTACCGCCGGGGTTTTTTCTCTATCAATGCTTTATGGAAAAATAAAATTGCCGTATTAGTAGGCGATTATCTCTTGTCACGAGGCTTGTTGTTGTCTATTGACAATGAGGACTTTGAGCAGCTCAAAATTGTATCTAATGCCGTACGTGAAATGAGTGAAGGGGAGTTGTTGCAAATAGCCAAAGCCCGCCGTTTAGACATTACCGAAGAAGTTTATTATGATATTATTCGTCAAAAAACTGCCTCTTTGATTGCCTCTTGTTGTGCAGTAGGTGCATCAGCTGCGGGGTTAAACAAAGAGCAAATAAATATGTTTCGGGAGTTTGGCGAAAAGGTAGGGATGGCTTTTCAGATTAAAGATGATTTGTTTGACTATGGCACTGCCGAAATAGGTAAACCACTTGGCATAGACATCAAAGAGAAGAAAATGACCTTGCCGTTAATTTATGCCTTAAACCACGCCAAACGCTCTGAAAAACGCCATATTATCAACTTGGTAAAAAACAAAAGTCATAAATCAGCAAAGGTAAAAGAAGTCATTGCATTTGTAAAAGACAGCGGAGGCATTGAGTATTCAAACGAGGTGATGCGTCGCTATAGCAATGAAGCCATTGCACTTATGAATGACTTTCCCGAATCTGACTACAAAACATCTTTGATTCAATTGGTACAGTTTACCATAGAACGTAAAAAGTAAAGTTGATCAAGCTTCTTTTATTATCTTCAAAAAACCTTCATCTGCCCAGTACTCTTTAAAGTCTAAATCTTCTTTAGCTTCTATCCTAAACCTTTCTCTCAACTGAATTGCCCGCTCTAAGTGCTGAAACATGGCTTTTTGGTTGCCTTGTTTAGCGTAAGTACAAGCCTTGTTGTACCACAATACTCCATCGTATTGGTCGTGTGCCAATCCCTGGTCATAAGCTTTGAGGGCATTGTTGTAGTCGTTCATAAAAAACAACGCCAAGCCTTGACTAAAATAATAGACCCTATCGCGACTACCCACAGGAATTTGTTTGAGAATATCCATTGCTTCTTGGGCAGTCTTTGTCAATTCTTCTTGCCAACCTAGGTTTTGTAGTGCCAATGCTTTGTTTACCCGCGACAAAGCCCGGTCGTTGTCGTACTCAGCATACTTCAGGTATTGGTCGTAACACTCTAGTGCTGCTTCTGGTTGTTTACTCTCCTGAAGTACTCGTCCTTTGTCGTTCCAGGCAGTAGCATAAGTAGCGTCTAGTTGTAGCACTTTGTCAAGTACCTGTAGTGAATTTTCATAATTAATACCTTGATTGATGTCGTCTATTATCTCCATATAATATTGAGTCGCAAATATTTTAGGAAAAAAGGTTTCCAGTTTCTGAAATGCTTCATCAGTGAGTGGGGTATTTTTGTAACTCAGTGATTGTAGTTGGGTGAGTTGGGCTAGTTCGTCAGGAATGTCAGTGAAATTATTTCCTTCAAGATACAGAAACTTTATTTGCTTAAAAAGCCCTATTTCTTTGGGCAACGTATCGAGGTTTAGGTAATCCAGGTCAAGCATGTCCTGGTCTACCAGTTGGGCAATGATTTTTTGAGGAGATGCCGTTTCATTTTCGAGGCAATACTTGGCACCCTTATGAGCGTATAGCAAAGCCATATTTGCCAATATTTTGTGGTCAAGTTTAGGGTGTGCACCAAGTTTGGTCAAAAACTCTGTCATCTTGTTCTCATTGTAATACTCTCCGTATACATTCCATTTGTACTTAGTAAATTCGTACAAATCAACCGAGGCTATATTTTTATAGTATAGTTTAGCTCGACGTTTGAGGGCGTCATCGTCGGTATAAAAAATAGACAAGGCATAAAGATGGGTGACTAATTCTGTGACCATTCCTCCCCCTTTTATTAGCTGAAAAGCCAACTCAATATTATGTTTTTCTCCACTTTCGAGCAGCTTTTTTATTTGTTCAATGGCTTCCTGATTTTTTTCAAGGTAGTTCTGATGGGTCATGAGGGTATATTCTGATGATTTTATGTAGACATTGTTATCTGTAAAAGTGTGTCGGTTTAAAATTAACAATCATTTATTATTATGTATACGTTTAAAACGAGTAATTTTTCTCATTTGCTTACCAATTGCATAAAATCAAAATCTTTGTAGAAATCCGCAAAATCTGCGTCTTTTTTGGCTTCTACTTTAAAAAAGTTTCTAAGGTAAATAGCCCTTGCGAGGCAGTACAACATTTTTTCTTTATTTTGTTGCTGTGCATAAGCACAGGCTTGGTTATACCAGGCATTACCATATTTAGGATCTATGTGTAACGCTTTGTTATACACTTGATGAGCCTTGGCATACTTACCCAATCTTATATAAGAAATGCCTTGGTCATTATATATGCCTTGCTCTTTGTACTTGCCCGACGACGCATTTGTTTTGTATAAAGCCAGTGCTTTATCGAGAATGTCTATGGCTTGCTGGTGTTTACGCATCTTTCTGAGTATAGTGGCCTGTTCTATCAAGTAATAGGCATCACTAGTGTCAAGCAAAGTAGCTTTGGTCAGGTAATGTAGTGCTTCTTTGTAGTCGTTCCATACGTTGGTGTTGGCATACATAATCATTGTACCCTTTTCGGCATAGTATTCTGCCATTGCTTTAGGGAAAAAACCTTCTAACTGCTTGATAGACTCTACATTGAGTGGTGTGTCATCAAAGTAAATGTGTTCCAATTGCTTGAGGTTTTGCAGCTCATCAGGCAGGCTATCAAACAAGTTACCTTCAATGTTCAAATGTTTTATTTGAGGAAATAAACCTATTTCGGAGGGCAGAAAGGAGAGTTTCATTTGAGAAAGGTTTAGTAAATCACCTTTGACTTGTTGGGCAATCACTTGTTGAGCGGGCACCAGACGGTTTTCTAAACAGTAAGCAGCCATTTTGCCCGTTTGTTCAAATATCAATTTTACCAGCAGCGAGGCATCAATGTCTGGATAATCTTCAGCAATGGCAAGCATTCGGTTTATGGTGTCATCATTGTATACCAACCCTCCATAATACCTAAAAGCCAACGGTAGCTTATACAGTTTAACAGCGGCATTTTTAATGACAGCATCATCATGATAAATCAATAAGATAGCGCAAAGATGAGTCACTAGTGCTGGCACCATTCCACCCCCTTTAATCAAACCTAAAGCAAGCGCTACATTTTCTTTTCGTCCACTTTCTATCAATTGTTTGATTTGTATGATTGCGTTCTGGTCATTTTTTAAATAGTCTTGCGGGTTCATAAGTGTATGAGTAGTGTGGGGTTAAAGTTAATAATGATTTGTGAGGATATGGTGGTTGGTTAGTAAAAATGAGTTGAGAGGGTAAGCGCGATAAATTTAGTCAAAGTTAATGTAAAAAGGAGGGGAGCCTTCAAGTGAAAAGTAATGAGGACATTGTCTAAAAACAAAAAAACATCAGTTTTCACTGATGTTTTAAGCCTTGACGTACGCACTGAGATAGAAATACTATGCAATGACTACCAACATAATAATGTACTCTGTAGAGGTAGCATTGTTGCTGGTTGGTTTCATTGTCTTTTCGCTGGCTCGATAAGTTTTAGCGTTGCCTCCTATACATTTAGTTTGTTGTTGTTGGCTTAGGGCAAGCTTTGCAAAACGATCTATATTTTTTTTAGTTTTCATTATATCGCAAAGTTAATTGTTCAAAAATACATTCTACAGAATGATATACTCGGTAGCCGTAGCATTGGTAGTGATTTTCCTTATAGTAATAGGGGTGGTAGTTTGCTTCGAGGTTTGCCCTCCCATACATTTACTTTGTTGGGTTCGATTCAAGGTTACATTAGTGAAACAGTCTATACTTTTAGTTTTCATTGTTGTTAGATTTTTTGAGTTAACTAATATCCAAAAATACGTTAGATTTTTTGTTTCATAAAGCCATAATTCACTAATGGTACCATTATGCCTATGAATGTTGGATATTAATTTATAGACCTTATTATCCTTTACCGATCAAATCAAGCGTTTCAGGCTTCCAAATGGTTGCTTTGCCTAAAAGCCATAACCTGTTTGGGCAAAACG
>NZ_CANLRP010000165.1 GCF_947493425.1 uncultured Microscilla sp.
AGAATGGGCTATCAAATACAAAAAATAGCTTCCTGATTATCAGTAGATTATGAAATTGGTAGATGGAAGACCATAGTCGCTTCGCCTTCATTCGTAATTTAGTCAGTAGACCATAGTGGGTTAAATATAAAACAGAATGTTTGCATAGACCCAAAAAAAACTCTCCAAGCCCGCAAGTGCCCAGAGAGTTGTTTATTTTGGAGGGTTAAGAGATGAACCGCAGGCTAAACTTTAGCGCTCTACGTATCCAGCCACTTTTTGGTACACGTACCCGTTTTTTCCACTACCGAGCTCGTCAAAGTCATCGGTGTAAAAATAAGCGTCAATGCTTTGGTTATAATAACGATACAAGGGCTTTCGGAAACTACCTGATTCAGTGTAAATATACCCTATGTTGCCCTTATAACGGATAAGGCCTCCTCCCCGGCCCCACTCTGAAAAATCGGCTGAATAAAAGTGTTTTTTAGTATTAATATTGATATAATGATGAAATTTCTGAGTACCAGAAATTTGCAGCGGAGCCAATTTGCCCACGGTCTTCTCATATTGAAAAGCATTCCCTATTTTCGTACCAGTGATATACCTATAGGTTTGCCTATTGGAGTTATAAAACCGCTTTAGGGGAAGAAACTCTATCGCTTGAACGGGTGGATACATTGTGTTCAGGGCTACCACATCTAGGCTGGAAAGCCCATGACGCTGCGTTTCATAAAGACTTCCGTCTTTTTTGGTAATGGTAGGCAGTTGTTTACCTGATCCACTTTTGGCATCAGAAAAAGCATAGGGGTGATACATCATGACTGAACTAAAGTCGAAGGCAGTTCCATATTCAGATGCATCATCTGTTCTTAGGTTAAAATTTCCTTTTTTGCCATGCTTGATACGATCCCAATGAATTGTGATGTGGTTATCACGGTCTATCCGGGATTGTTCATGTAACAAACCCACCGCATGGCCAATTTCGTGGATAGTAGTGCCAGCCGAGCAGCCATCTCCCAGCCCAATCTCTTGTTCTCCTCCAATCATTCCCACATGTGACCAACACCCATCACTTTTGATAAAATGGATATAGTTGGGCTCGTTGGTTCTTTCTTTAAAGCGCAGGAACGTCTTGGCTTCAAAATCAGCAATGGCTTGAGTCACCCGTTGTGGGTTTGGAAGGTCAGGGCTGATGCTGTAATATACCATATTATCGGTCCAGCGTCTATCAATGATTCCAACCGACGTTGTCCGATCATTGGCGTTCTGAGGCGTTGATGTAATGCGGCTTTTGTCTAGCATCATATCTCCTTCGTACACATACTGACCATTGATCACCTCATAGGTAATGGGTTTATTGTCATAATACCCTTCGCGAAATTCGCCGGTTTGGTTAGGAAAGGCCTGTTCCAGCAACACGCTTTGATCTTTGATAGGCCCTGGTAGGCCAGGTAAATCCTCTTTTTGAGAGCAGGCGACAAAAACAATCGCACTTAAGATAAATAATAGTTTTTTTATTGAAATAAAATATTTAAATAATGACATTGTGGTTTGTTAATTAATTTAGTAAAAAACATCTGTCCTTCGCAGGCGGCCATACCTATCACTTTAAGCTTTGTATTTTCTGTGTAATAGTGGAAATTAACCCTCTCAAAAGTTTGGCTAGGTCAGGTAAAGACGCTCTGGAAGGCTGAGAATCAAGTAGCTGTTTCTTGTCTTCTTGATTAAGCAACAAAACTAAAACATAGTCTTGAGCAGAACAATTAAGCCTGGTGGACAAATAATAGACACTAGAAAAATTGTGATTTTTCGTAATGCAACCAAGCTGGTGAAAGCCAGCCTGGGGATCGAGGTGACTCCAAGAGGTAAAATATGATAGATGAATAAGGCCTCAAGAAACGTATATTGATGCCATCACATAACACTACACAAGTTCTGAGATGGGATAATACCATAGCAAATATCAACTTGTCCATTATTTGTCTATCCCACCAGGTTGCCATCCCATAATCGCATTCTTATATTGCCTGAGGCTGCTGTTGCCTCAATATTACATAATGAATCTTTTCGGAGTAGGCAATACAAAGCGCTTGGTGTTTTTTTTATGCAGTTATCGCCCTAAACTACCTTACCATCCAATCTGTTACAAGGACCAGATTAGCACCACCATACTTTGATAAAAAATGCTTAGGAAAATTGAGGGTTCATTTACGATCACTGTGTAATTTACAAGGTTTTTTCGTATACTTAAGTAAGTAGCAGCAAGTCCTTAGATACCGATGAATATCGGTGCAATTAGCTATAAGCTACAAGTAAAGATAACTCTCTCATAATATGATAGTTATACTTGAATATGAGGTATATTTAATTTTGTCTTGGTACATAGGTTCCGATAGTCGTCGGAATTCAAAAAGTGAACAATGCCAGTTCCCTACGGGATAAATTTTATAATCATCACAGAACAAAATAACCTCGCACCAAACAAGCACTTACTTAATTTACAATGCACTTAGTCAAAGGTAGCCTAGTTAACATTGTCGGGGTGGTTGGCCATTGGCTCCTACCCAATGAATAACCCAGATAAATTTTTCTACATGATGAAACAACCAGAAAGTAAAGTGCTGCTGGTAGACGACGACCAGCAAAACCTGAAAAGTTTGCTCAATTTATTACGCCAAAAAAAAGACAAGTACGAACCTCTGACTGCCCCCAATGGCCAAGTGGCGCTCCAAATACTTCGGCAAACCGTGCCCGACCTTATCATCACCGATTGGGCTATGCCTCAAGTCAGTGGTTTGGGTCTGATAAAAACCGTTAGGCAAACTCCTCACCTCGCCCATATTCCAGCCATTATTGTTACTGGAGTAAACACCACTCCCGAAAACCTACAAGAAGCTTTTGATGCGGGAGCCAACGACTACCTCACCAAACCCCTAAACCCAGTAGAGTTGTATGCCCGTACCGACGCTGCTTTGCAAATGTACTACGCCATGTGTACTATTCGACAACAACGCCAAACGATAGAAGATCAAAAAAACCGGGAACTAAGCACCAAAGCTATAGAGATTGCTCAAAAAAACCGCCTGCTGGAAGACGTTGGAAAAGTAGTACAAGAAGCTGTTCTCCAGCTAGAGGCTGGTAGCGTGAAACAATCGTTGCGGCAGGTAATCAAAACCATTCGAGGTAACCTCTATTTTAACAATGAGTGGGACGCCTTTAAACTGCACTTTGAGCAGGTACACCCTCATTTTTTTGCCTCATTGCAACAGCAATTTGCCAGTCTTACGCTGGCCGACCTTCGGCATTGTGCTTATATTAAGATTGGCCTCTCTAACCGGGAAGTTGCCCAGATTATGAACATTTCTCCTGAAAGTGTGGTGAAACAACACTACCGCATCAAAAAAAAGATGGGGGTAGCCTCTAAACAAACACTAGGGGAAATAGTAATGCAGGCGGTCTAGTGCATTGGGTACTAAATTCCTATTATATTATTCGGAGTCTTTAGCCCGCTTACTTTACTTCAAAAAGTTTACGTAGCTCCAGTTCCGATATACATCGCATGCGTCAAAGCTTAATTTTACGAATACTTAAAATACCGTCAAAATCATCAAAAACGACTCTTTTAGGCGCAACTCCTACGGAGCCGTGTCCCGTTTCGTTTATTTTTTCTACCAAGGTTTCGCCCCACTGGGGCTAATATTCGTAATAAGTGGCATAAAAACGAGCAAAGAGTTTTGAACGATTCCATAAAAATTGTGATTCAACACAACTTGAAGCTGGTTTTTACAGGCGGAATTTTAAGCCCTGACCAATGCGATATACATCGGAATTGTAAACTAACTATGCGCACTTTTTGAAGTGCGTCAGCAAACAAAATACCCTCGAATAAATAATATATTTACTTAATCCCCAATGCACTAGCACCTGATGCTTTATTTAGACAATCTTCGCTCCCTGGCTTCGCTTCAAAACCAAGACGGCTACGCAAGTTTTTTGCAACGAAGTATGACAAAATTATTCGCCATAGGTATCCCTAAATATAGTCTTGACTAATCACTAGAGATGTACAAAGGCTTGCCATTCACTGACAATAAGTAAGTAGCAGCAAGTCCTTAGATACCGATGAATATCGGTGCAATTAGCTATAAGCTACAAGTAAAGATAACTCTCTTATAATATGATAGTTATACTTGCATATGAGGTGTATTTAATTTTGCCTTGGTACATAACATGCAATACTCCGCAGTGATTTTAGCCAAAGTTGACTACTGATTACCTTCGGTGAGCACCGATATACATCGGTATCTAAGGACTCGCCAGAGGCTCGGTTATCAGTAGGTTATGATTTTAAAAACTATTTAATTACGTGTTTAGACCTAAAACTGAAACCCTTTGAAAAATAAAGTAGGTAAATAACTTTAGTATAAACTACTGATTTACAGGGCTTAATAAGGTAAACATTTACTCGAATCAGCTATGGACTATGGACTAAATACTATGGACTATTGCTATAGACAATAGACAACTAATGGACAAAAACAAACGATTTGGCCTGCGTCCATTATTTGTCCATTTTTATGATGTGGACATGTAAGTTTTTATGCAGATATTAAATATATTCCTCTGATAGCTGAGTTGCATTGGTTGCCAGAGATGTATATTTATTCTGTTTTCTCTAAACAAATCTAACAATGAAAATCCAAGTAATACAATTGTCTCTAATCCTAATCGCTCTGTTAGCAACAGCTTGTCAGCCCTCGCCCAAAGCTCCCACCGATATTGTTAAAGCTTCTCATTCATCCCTGCTGAATCAAGCATCTATACCCGATACGTTGGAGTTGCTCAAGCTAAACCTACCAACTAATCGATCACCTGATTTGGCTGATAGCCAGGCTATCAGTGATTTTGCCGAAGCAGCCAAGTCATTGTTTGAGGGTCAACTTACCAGTTCCCTTACCGCAAAAAACCAAAGCAGCAAACGCCTACACTTGCCTTGTCAGGTAGGCAAACAAGCTCATTACCAAGGCTCTACTTTACATTAGGGGTATCGTGGTCATTGTATATTGGGCAAACCCTTAAGAAAAAAAATGGATGTCAAAACGATCTCCATTTTTTTATAACCTATTGATCCTGTTGTATATCAGTACCGAAAAAACAGCTTATTATAGGGTTTCGATCAGCCTTGTATACAGGGCTTTCTTATAAAATTTATGACTAACAACTGCTTTTGAATTTTTGAATTACAAAATAAACGGTGGTGTGGCTAAGCTTACCCATAAACAATGGGCATCTTAAAAATCTATCCAGGTTAGGGCTTGAAATTAGATTGAATAACCTGGCTCTAGTACACCAGCCCCTAAATTTGTAAAGTCTATTTTGTGTTTTTTGCCCCCTGATTTCACTTCAAAAATATCACGTAGCTTTGGCTATGCTCAATTTTTGAAATTCATCAGAAAACAAAACACACTTAAATACTCTATTTACCTATTTAAGAGCAAGTGTACTGGAGTCAAAGACGAATGCCCAGAACTAGTACATCGTCGTATTGGGGGGTGGCTCCTTGATATTCGCAAAACTTTTGCTCAAGTAACAGTTTTTGCGAGAACGGGTCATACAAATGCAACGTTTCTAAGGTGTTCATCAAACACAACTTACCCATTTTTTTGTGTTGAGCATTGGGTTGCTCCATGTAACCATCACTGCACAAATAAAAGATGCTTCCCTGAGGTAAGAGCACTTGCTGGTTGGCAATACAAATATTTTTGTTGGTGAGGTTTCCGGTATGTTTTGGGGTTCCCTGGCATTCTTGAACCGTGGCAGGGCATTGCGCCGTCACATAAAACAAGGAACTTTGGACTCCAGCAAAAGTTACCCGATTAGTTTGCTGGGCAGTCTTTTCTATCCGGCAAAGCGCAATGTCTATTTCGCTATATTCACGGGCATCCTGGTGATCCAGCAATTGTTGCATTTTTTGGTGTAGTTGGGTAAGCGTCTGAGCAGGATTATGCAACCCCTTTACTTTGACAAGGTGGTCGAGCAAGGCATAGCCCAGAAGGCTCATAAAAGCTCCGGGAATGTCGTGCCCCGCACAATCGGCCACGGCTATAAAACTTTGTTGCCCCACCCGACAGCTCCAATAAAAATCGCCGCTAATGTTTTTTTTAGGACGGAAAAACACAAAAGATTGAGGGAAAGCAGCCGCTAGGTGTTCGCTAGAGGGCAAAATAGCCTGCTGTATTACCTGCGCCACCCGCAGGCTTTGGTCTTGCTGATGTTGGTAAAGCCGCAGTGCATTATTTTGGTCCTGGATAAACCTCCTTTGGGCAATCACTTCGTCGTGGCTTTGGGAGAGCACTTCCTGAAGAGAGTCTATTTCTTGCTTTAGTTGTTGTAAGTGGGCTTGCTGCAAAGCCAATTGTTCTTTGCGCTTGTGTCGTCGCAAAAAATAACCAACACTAAAGGTGACTCCCCCTCCCAGCAAGGCGCAAAGCAGGTAAAGTACTTCGGGGCTGATAATCCGATAAATTGCCGGCCAAGCCAAAAACATAGATAAGTTAGCAGTAGCCCACTTGCGCCACATCACCAATAATTTATATATTTCCATATTGTATTGTGTGTTTTGAACTTGTATGCCTTACCAAAAGTTACCCAGCCTGCAATGGACTTGTTACCAAGGCATTGCCCCAGCAAATGATCAAAAACCATCCATACTAAAAAATCACTTGACTATTGGGCAACCAACTTCGGATTAGCTTACGCTTCCGGTAAGGAATTGGGTTGCCAGTAAGGTCGAGTTCTTGTAGGTTTTTCAGGCGGTCTATTTCGGCAGGCAAGGTAGTCAGTTGATTACCCGCCAAGTTGAGTTTTTGCAGGTTTTTCAGTGCACCTATTTCCTGGGGCAGGTGCTTCAATCGATTATCTGACAACCCCAGACCACGCAACTCCTGCATTTGTTGAATAGCACCAGGTAAATAGGTTAGCTGATTGCCCCTCAGCCAAAGATATTGCAGGTTGGGGATGTAACACAATACCAGTGGAAGGGTTTTGAAATGATTGTTAAACAGCCAAAATTTTCGCAAGCTCGATAAATGGGTCAAATCACAAGGCAAGGTAGTCAAACGATTTTGACCCATTACGAGCACTTTCAAATGAGGCAACCAAGCAACCGTCTTAGGCAAAGCCGTGAAGTAGTTTCCGTTGAGCCACAACTCCTCTAGTTTTTGTAAACGAGCAAAACCAGCAGGTAGCTGCGTCAGACAGTTGTTGCTTAAAAACAATTTTTTGAGCCCCTGAAGTTGCTCTATGTCGGGGGGTAATTCTCGGATACGGTTGTCCCACAGGTTGAGCGACTCCAGGTTTTGCAGTATGCCAATCTCTGGAGGAAGCTTTTCCAGGCTTTGGTCGCTGAGCTCAAACACGGGTTGGTTGAGTTCAGCAATTTGCTTGGGTTTTATGCCTTTGAGGGCTTGGTTGAAAAATGCCCGATACACCCGTAAATAGCTCTCTATATAACGGGGCAACGCCAACTGGGGCATGCTCTTGCAAAGCTCGATAGCCAACGCTACATTGGCTTCCTGGGGCGAACGTAGCAGCTCCAGTATTTTTGTTTGCTGGTTACTCATTGGCTGTAGTAAAATAGTATCGTGTGTTGATTACTTGTTGTTATGCTTTGGGTTTGACCTCTTGCTTTACTAAATATTTACCAAACTTACACCATTGATCTCTAGAGAACAACTTTAGCAAATGGACAAAAAATAGACAAGCATAAATAACTTGGTTTTGCATGTAAGTTTTGAACAGAAAGGCACAAGGCGGGGAAGGCAGCGCCAGTGGGAAAAGGCAGAGGGACTATAGTATAGTAGCAATAAAGAAAGGCACGCATTACAAATGCGCGCCAGTGGGGTGAGTTCATTAGTACTAACCAGGTATTAGTACATTTTCACAATTTGTGCCTGGATGTTGTATTTGTTGATAAGCCTTTGGGTAAAAGAAAAGCTACCGTGGGGGGTAAGTAAAAATAAATTGCCGTTGTTTCTTTGGGCGAGGGTCTCAAGAAGGCGCCATTTTCTGAGTAATCTTTTCTTGGGGACTTCTTCTTTCACTTTTTTTGCCACCTCAAAATAGGACTTGGAAAACAGGTTTTTGGCGGTGAGGTGGGGAGTAAAACTGTCGTTGTTCTTTTTTTGCAAAAAACTTTTAGGCGTTTCGTATGCATCGTGGGCCTGGGCTTTGATCTCATCAAAACCTTTTCTTTGGGCAATGGTAATGGCAGCTTCAATGTCTTGGGGATCAATGTTTGTTTTTTCTTGACTCATAAAGTTTGTTTTGGTGAAAAAAATTTTATTTTGATAATAAAAAAGTAAAATATAATTGGCTTTGTTACCGTTATACATGATTATTAACGGTGAAAATATTAATTTATTATAAGTTATCCCAAGTTTGTCAGAAAGGGCATCGGGCGAGGTTTTTTCGTCGATGAGATATTCGCCCGCGTCGTCTAGAGCAAAGCTACTATCAGACAATTGTGCAAAGGCGGGCACCAAATCTTCTGCCTCCGACAACAAAAAAACATCAGAATCTATAGCGTCTAGGTATTGGGGCAAGCCTTGGTTGGTTTTGCGTTGGATAGAGGGCAAGCTCAGGCTCCAGTCCAGACCAAAAATACCATTGCCCGCCCCCGAATTGTAGACAAGCGATAGGGCAGGAGTGGCGCCTCCGTCTTTGGGCAGGGCAATAGAAGGTATCTCGATGGCGTTGCTTTCGATTTTGCCTTGGTCAGTGGCAAGAAACTGCCCTGAGTTGTTGTCTGGTTGTTGGTTCATAGGTTGTGAGTGATAGTTCGTAGCATTAAAATAAGTTTTTTTTATGGGTGTTCATAAGGATAGTGTGAAAAAGTGGTGGAGTGTCTCTGGAGGTGGGGAGGTTTTTTGGGGGAGGGCGAGAAAATCCTTTTTAGGTGCATTCCTTCAAGTGATATTGTTATATTTATAACTCCAAAAAACTTTACTTGAAGGGTTTACCCACTTTATATTATGAGCGAACTTGCCAAACAATTGATTGAAGAAAATTTGCGTACCCAAAACCCTTATCTCGATTTGGGCAATTGTGGGCTAGATGGTACTGAAGCTTGTTTGGAGCAGATGAAGGAGTGTGTGCATTTGAGGGAGTTGAGTTTTAGTCAGGTTTGGAGGGATGATTCTCAAAACCCAGTCGATCAACACAGTAAGAACCATGGGAAAGCAAATAGATTATCAAAAGTACCTAATGGCTTACCTAAGGGTTTAAATAAGTTAATAATCTCACACAATAATGGAGCAGGGCTTAGTCTTGATGTGTTGTTTAAATCTTTAGGGGTGGAAGATTTAACCCCTCTACAGCATCTAGCCAATCTAAAATATCTTGATCTTGGTTATAATCGCATCAAGGACTTAAGTCCATTGAGTGAATTGCGTGCTTTAAAAGGCTTAAATGTTCAAAATAATCACATAAGTGACTTAACTCCGTTGGAAGGGTTAACTTCATTAGAAACTCTCATTGTAGACTCTAATGAAATTTCTGAGCTAAATCCATTGTTCAATCTTTCCAAGATACAGCTACTTTCTATCAATGCCAATGCTTTGAGTGATTTAACACCACTAGGATATTTAAAATTATTAAATGATTTGAGACTAGGAGGTAATGGATTGGTAAATATTAATCCTCTGAGAAGTTTAGGACTATTGGAGTTTTTGCAAATAAGCCAGAATGCATTGGGAGATTTAACTCCTTTACAGTATTTAGTACGATTACAGGTGCTTGATGTGTCCAGAAATAGGCTAAATGACTTGGATAGTTTAGCTAACTTATCTCATCTAAGAAGTCTTAACGCAAGCGATAATCAAATTAGTAGTTTACATTCACTGAATAATTTAACCAAACTGGAACAACTTCACATAAGTTATAACCACATTGAGGACTTAAGTCCATTGGCTGATTTACCCCTAATTAATACTCTTGATATTGGTAATAACAAAGTGAGTAATTTAAGTTTTTTACGTAAATTGTCTCAGCTTTATCATCTTGATGTTAGAGGAAATGCAATTATCGACTTACAAGGTTTATGTGATTTATGGCAACTTCACTCGCTCAATCTGGCATATAATCAAATCGAAGAAATTCCTTCTATGTTGCTTCAACAGTTATCAAAGCTAAAGTATTTGTATTTACGTAAAAACCCTTTGATTAACGTGCCTTCACAAATATTCGATCATCTTGACAACTGCCTCCCCACCCTCCGCACCTACTTCTACGACCTCGCCCAAGGCAAAACCAAAGTGCACCAAAGCAAAGTGATTTTGATTGGCAATGGCAGAACGGGCAAAACTTGCTTGGTGAAGCGTTGGCTAGACGAGACTTTTGATGCCAATGAAGCCTCTACCCACGCCATTCAGTTGCGCTCTCAATTTTTGTCAGCGCTAGAGCAAGCCCAAAAGCTTGACCATGTACAACTCAATATTTGGGACTTTGGCGGGCAAGATATTTACCATAGCACCCACCTCTTATTTATGCAAACTCAAGCGGTGTTTGTGTTGGTGTGGGATGCCGAAACCGAAGCTCAGGCAAGCCAAGAAGAAACCTTGGCAGATGGCAGCACCGTCACTTACCAAAACCATCCCTTGACCTATTGGCTCGACTATGCCCAAGCTTTGGGTGCGGGTAGCCCTATACTCATTGTGCAAACCAAAAAAGAGCAAGATGGCGAGCAAGTGCCTGCCAATTGGAATGCGCTCAAAGCACGTTACAATATTGTGGGGCATGTCTCGGTAGATTCGGCGCTGGATGATGGTTATAAAAATGGCTTCAAAAACTTGCAGCTAGAGCTGGAGAAGACCATTTATGCGCAAATAGAAAAATCTTGCACCGATTTACCCTCTAGTTGGTGGCAGGTGCGCCAAGAGATAGTTAAACTACAAGAGGATGGGCAAAAAACTTTGTCGCAAGACACCTATTTGCAAATATGCGAGCAATTCCAACTGGGCGAAAGCTCACAAAATACTTTACGTAATTATTTGCACCACACAGGTTTCTTTTTTTACCGCCCAGAGATTTTTGATAATGAAATCATCATCGACCAACAATGGGCAATTGAGGCGGTGTATACCTTGCTCGACCGCCAAGGCATGTTTATGGAATACCGAGGCAAGGGTTTTTTTAAGGGTAAAGACTTGAACTTGGTTTGGAACAAGCGATCTTTAGCCGAGCAAGAGTTATTGGTTTCTTTTATGGAGTCGTGCGAGATGTGTGTAGAGGTAAGCCGTTATTGGGGCAAGTTGACGGGAGGCTTTGTTCCTTTTGAAAAACGTGAATATTTAGCGCCTCAATTGTTACCTGATGAACCCATTCCCAACCAAGCAGACATTTTTCCAGTGGGGGTAAAGGGTGTATACATCAAGGTCAAGCATGCTTTTTTGCACACGGGCATTATGCAGCATTTTATTGTAAGTTATGCCAGCCAAGCAGCAAGGGAAAACATCAAGAAAAACTGTATTTATCTGCATTATGCAGGACAAAAAGTGTTGATTCAAGCTTTGCCAGCAGGCAACGAAATCTTGGTAAGGTTGGCAACACCTGATAGTGATGAAGTGCTTAGTAGTTTTGGTGAAGTATTGCAAAGTATAAGATTAGAGTTGATCGCAATAGGGCAAAGCACCACCACAGGCACCCAAGAAATGGTCAGCATTGACGGCAAGGGCTATGTTGCTTGGAACGATTTGCGAAACCACTCGCCCGAAAACCCTAAAATAAGAGCTTACAGTGGGCAATGCTATGACTTTGCCGAGTTTGAAGTTTTTCTGAACCGAGAGCATCGCCCTTTTAATCATCCATTGAAGGGACGATATGATTTTGCTTCTTTTGCTGAGTTAAAAGAATTGGTAGAGCAAGCTTTGGCTTATTTAGACGTCAAAAGGTTTGACGAATATTTTAGAGTGCTTGACAAATACTTTTTTAGGGAGATAGACAAAAACTTGATTTCAGCGCAACTTCGGTACAACTACCAATGCCTAAAATACGAGTTTATATCGAATGATCAAATTGAGTCAAAGCTCAGGGTATTTGCTCAAGGCTTACTTTCTTGATTGGCTTTGCAAGGCAATCAAGAAAGTTTGAGTAGCATACAATACATTACAAAAGCCCTCAAAAGGTGAGTGAGCACAAACCAAAGCAACCCAAAAGCCACCCCCTGGCCTTTTGGCTAATACCCTACATCAAATGCAACAATCTGGCAACAAACCGCCCATCTGTTTGGCTATCCCTGTTGACGCACAGCGTCCCCGCGTGTGCCGTTGTAGAAAGTTCAAGTTAAATACTTTGAAATAGGGAACTCATGGGTTGAATTTACTTGGCTAGACACGCGCGAGGACGCCACGCGTCATCTTCAGAGAGAAACCTCTCTGAAGATGGTAAAGCACAAGGTTTCGATCGGGCGTGGAGACACTGCCCGAGGCGGAAGAGAACCGCAACATTTACTTAAAACTGCTCCCTCTGTTGGCGCACGGCGTCCCCGCGTGTGCCGTTGTAGAAAGTTCAAGTTAAATACTTTAGGGCTTTCTTATAAAAAGTGAGCAACCTCTCTGAAGATGGCAAAGCACAAGGTTTCGATCGGGCGTGGAGATACTGCCCGAGGCGGAGATTCTTTTATAAGAAAACCCTGTTAAACACTTTGAAATAGGGAACCAATGGGTTGAATTTACTGGGTGGACACGCGCGAAGACGACGCGCGTCAGCTTCAGACTGAGAAAATGTTCATATCATTACTTAGAGGTATTTGAAGTAATTTAGGTAATATCATAAAAGGCTAAATTCGAGCTTAGGAACATGTTACTTAAGTAGTAGAAGAGCGGGTGGAAACCAGTTCCAACAATGCCTCAAGGGTCGTTTTGTTGTAGGTAAAAATAGCATCTTTCATCGCCAATTGCCAGCGTTTGATTGCTTCACTATTGGTTTGGTTTAAAGTATCTAACAAGGGAATAATATCGCCAGTCTGATAGATTTGATATTGGCTAATTTCGATGGCCAGGGGCTGTAGCACTTTTAATTCTGCCGCAGTAAAATGAAAAGTAACTTCACTGGGCTCCTGTAGTTTTTGGGAAACCTCTACCTTTTCGGGAGTAGATGCTGAAGTTTTTGCCAAGGGCAAAGTAAACCAAAAAGTACTGCCCTTACCCAATGTCGACTCCACCCCTATTTCCCCCCGGTGGGCTTCTACCGCCAATTTGCAAAAAGTCAAGCCCAACCCGGTAGATTGACTCCAGCCCAACTGTTTAGGGTTCGCTTGTTGGTATTTGTCAAACAATTTATCTAAAAACTCAGGGGCAATGCCCACTCCTTCGTCGATTACTAAAATTTTACAGTACGCATCTTTGAGCGCTGTTGTCACCCGAATTGCTTGATTCTGGGTAGTATGTTGGATAGCATTGATGAGCAAATTCACCAATACCCTTGTAAGCACCTCAACATCTCCTTGCAGTAAAGCAGGATCTGGCAATGTGGTATGGTTGATTTGTTGGTTTTTTTCCTGCATCACAAAACCGACCTGACTCACCGCTGTTTGAATAAAATGATCTACTGAGATGGTTTCGGTTTTGAGCGGCATTTTTTGATCTTCCATTCTTTGCACATCCAGTATGTTGAGCACCAGGTGTTGCATGCGTTTACCCGAACGATTAATAGGTATAAACTGTGGATTTTGTTGGTCTTCTGACAAGCCAATAATCGCATTGAGCGGGTTTTTAAGATCGTGGACAATCATACCTATCATTTGCTGTTTAAACCCATCCAATGAAATCAATTGGGCATTGGCACTCGTCAACAGGCGATTACTGCGTTGCTTACTACGATAAAACAAAGTCAAAACAATCAATAGCAGGCCTAAAAAACCCGCGCCAATCAGCACCGTACGTTGATTGGCTTTTTGGGTTTGAATTTCAGCCTGCAGCGCCCCTTCCTTTTTGGCTTGAACAACTTTCAACGAGTCTTGTTTTTGCTGATAGACATACTGAGTTTCGAGCTGAGCTATTTTGCGGGTATTCTTTTGATTGACCAGGCTATCTGCCAAGGTTTTATACAATGTATGATTTTGATAAGCTTCTTTGTATTTGCCCAGCGCAGCATACACCTGAACCAAATAACGACTGGCCTCTTTAAGACTGGCGGGTAGGTTTAATCGCTGGGCAATGTCTACTACGGAACGCAGGTGTTCCAAAGCTGCTTCGTATTGATGCTGATGATACCTAAGCTCTCCTAAGGCTACCTCATGCTTGGGTTTCTTGCTCACCCAGCATTTGCCTGATTTTCAGGGAACGAAGCAAATGAGTTTCAGCTTCCAGGTACTGCCCTTTCGCCATATATGTAATAGACCTCTTGCGAAAGTCCCTAAAAACCGCTTTTGTTCAACACAAAAACAAGATAAAAAACACTTTCGCAAGAAGTCTAATGCCATTGATAGGGCTATTATGCATTGCAGCGAGCGCGTTTTTAGTTTACCATCAATCCCAGCAAAACCATTTGCGTGCTTTAGCCCAAAAAGCACTCGAGCAAAATCAAGCCACCCAACAACAGGCCTTGCACACGCGCTGGCTCACTACCCAACACAAACAAGCCAAAACCATTCAAACACTGGAAGATAAAATCGTCTCTCAAAACCAACAACTGGCCTCCTATTCATTGCACAAAGTTCGTAATCACCAAGCCTTGCAAGAAATCAGGCAATTGGTAAAAACTATTTTACAACAAAATGATTTTAGAAGCGCCAAAAAGCATTATCAAAAGTTGGACAGCCTGGTAAATTTCAGCCTAAACCTGGACAAAGATTGGGAAAGCTTCCTTTACATTTTCGACCAGTTACACCCCCAGTTTTATGCCGCTTTGTTACACCAATTCCCTACGCTCAATAAAAGCGATTTGCACCTATGCGCCTTAATTAAATTAAATCTGGCAACCGATGAAATCGCCCGTTTATTGGCCATTTCTGAGAAAAGCGTGCACATGCGATACTATCGTTTGCGCAAAAAAATGGCGTTTGATTCATCCTGTGATTTATATAACTTTATGTTGAATTTTGGAGCGGCCGCCTAAACTTTAATAAAATGCGTGGTATCTGTCAATGACAGGAGTACTACTGCTTGTACTGAACAGGGGAGGCTGAAAAATCCAGACTGATGGCGCATGCGAGGCGCAAAATGGTCGGCGTAGAACCACTCACTTGGCTTACAGAGGTGATCAAAAACATCAATAACCACCCAATCCAAAAACTACCTCTTTTGCTGCCTGGCAACTGGAAAACGCAGCAAGGGTATAGGTTGTACACCTTTGGGTGAGGGGATACAGTTAAACTTCCTATATTTCTACTTCTGATAAGTTTCCTGAATTCTTGTAATATTTACATTACAAAAAAGCTTGATTTTTTCCATACTATTCTAAAAAAGTATAAATTAGTCGATTAAATAAAATAAAAATACCACTAAGAAACAATCACTAACAGATGTACTTGTGTAGAATTTAAGTAGTAAATTTCAGAATTCAATATTTCTTACAAAGAATTTTTATCTCAAATTACATATTAGTGTATTAATATATTCTAAAGAAGAAGAAGAAGAAGAATATGCTATCAAAAGAAATACAAAACAAAGTTCAAAATCTATGGGATCGCCTTTGGGCTGGTGGCCATTCCAACCCCATCACAGCAATTGAACAAATTTCCTATCTTCTATTTATGAAGAGGTTAGAAATATTTAGACCTGAAATATCAAACGAATATAAATGGAGTAATTATAAAAAGTTAAATGGAACTGAGCTAGTTAATCAAATCAAGCACAAAGTTTTCCCATTTATCAAAGCTGAATTAAGTGAAGCTGATGATCCTTTTGCAAAAGCCCTGAATACAGCAGTTTTCGAGATAGAAAAACCTTCTTTATTAAAAAATGCGATGGAGTTTATTGACTCTATCTATGAGGAAATTGACAAAGAAACTCTTGATAACAATCAGTATTTCCAAGATATTCAAGGAGATGTTTATGAACACTTGTTAAAACACACTGCTGAAGCCGGGAAAAATGGTCAATTTCGAACAAAAAGACATATTATCCATATGATGGCAGCTCTTCTTGATCCAGATATAGATGGAAAAATATGTGATTTAGCTTCTGGTTCAGGAGGTTTTTTGGTTGGAGCTTACCAATACATTATTACTAAATATTCAGAAAATATAAAGCCTGATAGTGACGGCCTAATGAAAGGTACTGATGGAAATAAGTTATCAAGTCGACTGAAACAAATATTAACTGAAAATACTTTTTATGGGTTTGATATTGATAAGACTATGGTACGTATTGGTGTAATGAATTTAATGATGCATGGAATTACTAAGCCACACATTGAGCACCTTGACTCACTCTCCACACAATATGAAAGTTGGGAAGCCACACGATTATCAATCAGTATCGATTTGCAAAATATAAAATCATTAGAAAATCCGAAACTCCAGGGACAGTTCAAATATATTATGGCAAACCCACCATTTACTGGTAAAATAGACAGTCAAGGAGTAAGCGAAAATTTAGACCGTGTGTATCCCCCTAAATACCAAGAAAATAAAGAAGAAAAAACACGAAAAAAGCAAACTGTACAATCAGAATTACTTTTCTTGGAACGAATGGTTTACATGTTAAAAGAAGGTGGACGCGCAGCAGTAATTGTTCCAGAAGGAGTCTTATTTAATTCGGGAAAAGCTCATAAGAAAACACGTGAAATTTTAATGACTGATTGCGATTTAAATGGGGTTATCTCCATGCCAAGTGGTGTTTTTCAACCTTATACAGGTGTAAAAACTTCTATTCTTTTATTTACAAAACGTAAATGGAAAAATGGGACAAACAAAGAGCAAAATCTTGATGTTTGGTTTTATGGAATGGATTCAGATGGGTATACGCTTGATAGTAATAGAAAAAGGTTAAAAGAATCTCCTTTACCTGAAGTAATTAATCACTGGAAAAATAGAGATAATAAAGATCAAACAAATCGCAAACTAGACTATTTTAGTGTACCATTTGAGGAGATAAAAAATAATGGGTTTGAATTAAATTTCAACCTATATAAGGAGTTTGTTTACGAGCCTCAAGAGTTTAAAAACTCAAAAGATATCTTAGAAAAAATAATCCAACTAGAAGATCAAATTAGTATTGATTTAAAAGAGCTTAAAATGTTTTAAAACATGGAGTTTGTAAAATATACTATTAGTGAATTAGCCCAAGAAATTAAAACAGGCAAAACACCCTCTTCATCAAACCTACAATATTTTAATGGGGATATTACCTGGCTAACACCTTCTGATTTAAAAGGACAGAAAGTTGTTAAGGATTCTGAAAGATCACTTTCGGAACTAGCATTACAGGACAAACAGGCTTTTCTTTATAAACCAGGAACAGTATTAATATCAACTATTGGAGAAATTGGCAAAGCTTGTATAATAGAAAAACCATCTGCATCCAACCAACAATTAACTGGTATATTAGTAAAAGATGATATCATACTCCCAGAACTTTTTTTCTACTGGATTCAACGCAGTAAGGTTTTATTAAAAAATAAGGCTAACAAAATGATTTTGCCTATTTTAAATAATAAATTACTCAAAAAAATTGAAATTTCTTTTCCAAAAAACGAACAAGAACAAATAAAAATTATTGGAAGATTAAATAAAATCCAGGATTTAATAAATAAACGAGTTGATACCATCAAATTATTGTATCCCTCCCAGTAAGTACATGTTTACATCTGCTATTAGCTAGCTTACCTTTGCATCAAAAAGATATGAATAAAGAAAAGAAAATGTTTGGTTTGATAGAGTTGTGGGAGCAAAGTGGCCAAACTCAACCTGTTTTTTGTGCAGCTCAAGGTGTAAGCCTGGCCAGCTTTGGTTATTGGCGTACTAAATGGTTAGCCTTGCACAAATCAGAGGAAGTCCAGTCACCTGTTTTTGTTCCTATAGAAAAACCAACTCCCAAGTCAGTTGATGCCAAGGCAGCCCAAGTGTACGAAATTGTTTACTCCAATGGAGTTCGTCTTTGTTTGCCTTCTCTGGACTTATCCATTTTACCTCAATTACTTACCTTGGATGTTTAGCCTTCACGCCGATTACCAATATTTCTTGTACCAAGGTATTTGTGACATGCGCAAAAGCTTTGATGGATTGTGTGGTTTGGTGCTGGGTGAGTTGGGGCGTGAGCCTACTGATGGTTCGGTGTACGTTTTTCTCAATCGCCGTCGTACTCATCTAAAGTTACTTCATTGGGAAGCAGGCGGTTTTGTGTTGTACTATAAACGTTTGGAAAAAGGCTGTTTTTCACTGCCCAACAAGGCGCGGATTTCTTGGTTGGAACTGGGTTTGATGGTGGAGGGTATAGAGGTAAAGTCAAGTGTTCAAAAGCCTCGTTTTTCTTTAAAAAAGTACTGATAATGAGGACTTAAAGTATGGGTATTTGAGTCATTTTTTGTATCTTTGGGTATGGAAAATGGCTTGGAAAACTTACCCAAAGAAATGTTGATTGCGTTGCTGAAAGCAGAACGCGAACAAGCCAAAATTGCCATAGAAAAGCAGCAGATTACAGCAAAAGAACATCAGGTTGTGGTAAAAAAACACCAAGTTATTCAGCAAGATGTTGAACGCATCAAGCTAGAAAAAGCCCAACTGCTGCTTGAAAAATCTTACCTTGAAGCCCAAATCACCGAGTACAAGCGTTTGTTACACGGGCAAAAAAGAGAACGGTTTATTGCCAACCCTGAGCAACTCTCGCTCCCCTTTGAAACCCCTGCTGAGGTCAAAGAAATTCAACAAAGAACACTTACTGAGCAGAAAGAGGCTACCAAGACCAAACAAAAACGTAAGCATCCTGGGCGTGCCAAGTTACCTGAACACTTGCCCGTAGAAGAAATTGAAAT
>NZ_CANLRP010000166.1 GCF_947493425.1 uncultured Microscilla sp.
GATATTTAATAAGCTTTGTGGTTAGGAAAGAAAAACGAGATTCTGCTAGGGTCTCGTTTTTTACTTTAGTACCATTATCAAATCTTCTCAAGTGTGGTTTTTGGGTATTAACCTGAACGACCAAAAACTTACCAATCCTTTTATCAATGGTGTATGGCGCGAAGCCAAAACTACCGACTACCGACTACCGACTTTAGCAGTGTAGGGTCTTTTTTTTTGTGTATTGATACCAATAAAAATGACCAGGTTGGCTAAAAACCACAACCCTGAAAGGTATAAGCAGCAGTAAGCGATCCATTTTTAGTTATTGCCATCCCCTTGGAGTTGAGGGTATAGCCAAATATTTCGAGGCCGGTCATTTGCTCACTTTTAATGTTATATAAAGGCAAAAAACCCCGGTATTCGTTGCCTTCAAAATCAGACACAGGAGCTTCGCTGGTCCATTGGTCACGGTTGGTAGCAATAAAAAAGCACAAATCGGGATTGAACAAAGCAAACGGGCTCAAAGACTTCTCATACGTATACCTTCTGAAGGTCTGATTATCTTTACTCCTTATCTGAATCACATTGCCTTTACCATCTCTTGTGTAGTCAAACTTAAACTTTACTACTGTTCCAGCTTCATCACCATAAATTACCCAAGACTTGCGTTGCCCTTTATTGTCATAGGAAAACTTCCACCATTCCAAAAAATCTCCCGCTTGGTCTTCCTGCCTGATAGAAACAAGCACACCACTCCGATAAGTATAGATATGCCTAAGCACCAACGCCCCCATAATGTATTTGTCTACTGCCTTGATGGTACCATCTGACTGATAGCTCACCAACCACCTAAGTTGTGCTTTATTCTGATGAGTAATTTCTACTAACCTGTGTTGCCCATCATATATATAAATCTGGCTTTTCAATTTGGAATCATTCCCCTCGTATACTCCAGTAAAATCTATTCGCGCAAGTTTACAGGCATTGCCAATGCAGGCTGGCACCATCACAGCACTTGAATAAGCCGAAAACTTACCACCTTGCTTGGCACGCACACGATAATAATAATTGGTTTTAAAATCTACCCCCTGTACTGTGTGCGAACCACCCAATACAGCTTTGTTTCTATAACCTGGCAAATAATCGGTAAAAGTAGTGTTGGTTGCTACCTCCAACGAATACAACTCAGACTCAGACCTTACCTGCCAGCTTGCTGTAAATCCGTTAACTGTTTGGTTAACCACCTGATTGACTACTGGTGCAGGCAATAGACCAGTGACTAACCTCACCACATTCGAGTAGTCAGAGGTTGCTCCAAGCCCTTGTGCTCTTAACCTATAGTAATACACTCTGCTGGCATCAAGCCCCACTACCTCAGCAAAGTTATCAAGCACTGCCAAACTATTATAAGTAGGTAGTATTTGGCTAAAATTAGGATCAAGCGCTACGTCCAACAAATATACCGACGCATTAGGCGCAGGCTGCCAGTTTGCCTTAAAAGAGTTGCTCCCAATGTTGGTGGCGTTGGTAGCTACAGGAGCCTCTAGCATTTTGGTGTTTACGACAATCACTTTAGAATAATTTGACCTGGTTTCGCTGTTGATTGCCCTCACCCTGTAATAGTACTTTTGGTTGGCGTTTAATCCATTGACCAGCAAACGATTAGCAGAGAGATTCAAGTTCGTATAGTTGGGCATGATGTTTTCAAACAATGGGTCGGTAGATACATCTATTTGATAAGAACTTGCTTCACTCATCTGTTTCCAGTTGGCTATAAAACTGGTAAACCCTACTTGAGTAGCAGGCAATGTCTCAGGGCTGGGCAACGAAGTAGTAAATACTGATAGGGCACTGGAGTATTCAGACAATGAATTATTTTTTCGTATTTTCACCCTATAATAGAACTGTTTGCCTACGGCTACATTTTTGACTACCACGTGGGTGTCGGCTACAATTTCTCGCGCTTGATACCCCTCTAGCCATTGGTTAAAGTTTTCGTCAAGCGCTATGTCTAACAGGTAGGCTGTCACCACTGGCATTTTTTTCCAATGTAGCCTAAAACCCGTGGCCGATACATTGCTGGCACGATATACTATTGGAACATCCAATGCTTTGGTGGTCACTTTCACCACATTGGAGCTGGCAGATATTTGGTTAGAGACATTGGCTCTTACTCGATAATAATAGGTAGTATTGGCATTAAGCCCTCTAAAAGTAAGGGAGAGTTTGTTAGCTTTTTTACCCTGATAATCATCCATAATTTGGGTAAAGTTTTCGTCCAGCGCCAAGTCTACTTCATAGCTCCCGGCTCCTGTCACCTTTTTCCAATTAGCTACTAAACTCACCTCTGCTACTTGAGTGGCTTGGGTTGCCACGGGTGAGGGTAAAATAAAATCTTTTTCGAACATTGAGCAGCTACAGAGCAAAGCACTGACAATGAACACCCAAAGGCTTACTTTGACTATTCGATTCATGTAATTTTATAATTTAGATGTTTTGTGGCAAGTATGGTCAAGTCTTTTGCTTTAGCCAAGCCTCGCCATACTATCCTTCCTCAATAAGTAAATGGTATTATAATTTGTAGTGGATCACTCTTGTTGATTTGCCCGATGTCATCGCTTTCTCTATTTAGAGCTTGTGTTATAACCCAATATGATTTTAATATTTAAAAAATGGGAAACCCTAAAAAGATGTAATATTGGGTATCAAGAAGCTTAGAAATGACAAAAAATAGGATGTTGTGTTTTCAGGTAGGTAAGGTAAAACACATTATCGACCACTCTTATACGTAAGTTGTCTCACAAAGTATAATGGAGGCATAGGCTGAAAGAAAGGAAAGTTTGATTTGAATACACTTCTTTGACAACTACACACTCAAGCATACTACTTTGGTATAATACAACCTGAGTAAGTGGGTAATTTAATGAACGATATATAAGCTTGTTGAAACAAAATTGTCCAGCCAATGGCTGTTACAATCTAAAGTTGATACGGTCAATTGTAATCAATGGTTGTCGTATACAAACAAAGACTTAGGAGTATTTGCTAAACAAAAACGACGAAATACCGCTATAAACACGAAATACCGTATAAAAAACCCGTTTTTTGTTCACCAATATTTTGTAAAAACAAAAAATATTAAAATTAACCAACTGATTATCAATATTTTATAAATTATTTTTCACACAAAAACATTTTTGGTATTTGGTTTGAATAAATAGTAGTCAAAGATATTTAATAAGCTTTGTGGTTAGGAAACAAAAAAGACTCTACGGTGTAGGGTCTTTTTTTTGTGGGATGTAGAATTTTTATCTATAAGAAAAAATCGGGTGCTAACTCTGCCCCTGGTTCTACAGCATAATGGTCTAGCCCGGTGATACCTTCAGCTGCCAGCACATCATCATCAATAAAAAAGTTACCTGTACACTCACGATAGTCTTTGCTAAAAATATGGTAAGCTGCATCTGCCATAATCTCAGGCTTGCGCGATTTCTTTACGAGCTGGTCACCACCCGGCATATTGCCCACTGCAGCCGTGGCTATAGTAGTGCGTGGCCACAAAGCATTAAAGGCAATTTTACCTTTAAACTCCCCTGCCATTCCCAACACACACATGCTCATCCCATACTTTGCCATTGTATATGCCACATGAGGCGCAAACCATTTGGTGTCCATGGTAAGCGGTGGTGACAAGTTGAGCACATGAGGGTTTTCAGCTTTGCGCAAATGAGGAATACAGGCTTGTGATACCATAAATGTACCTCGTGTGTTTACCTGGTGCATCAGGTCAAAACGCTTCATTTGGGTCATAAGCGTGCCTGTAAGTTGAATGGCGCTGGCATTGTTTACACAAATGTCTATGCCCCCAAAAGTTTCTACAGCCTTGGCTACGGCTGCTTTTACCGACGCTTCATCACGCACATCTACTACTACTGGCAAAGCTTTGCCTCCTGCTTGTTCCATTTCGGTGGCAGCGGTAAAAATAGTCCCTTCTAGCTTGGGGTGAGGTTCGGCGGTTTTGGCAGCTATCACAATGTTGGCACCTTCGCGGGCGAGACGTAAGCCTATAGCTTTGCCAATGCCTCGACTGGCACCTGTAATAAAAACAGTTTTCCCTTTAAAATTCATTTGATTTATTTTTAGATTTTACAATTCACGGTTTTGAACTTGTCTATTTTTTTCAGAAAAACTCCAAGTTATAAAATAAATTCTGATCGTGAGTTTTTTTCATTGGCGGTGTTCTAAAGACCTGGCTTTTTTCATTATAGCAGTGACTGCCTCGAACAATGCACCTGATTTTCCTCTTGTCAGAAAAACCAAATTAAATCCATATATTTCAAAGAAACTGTGTAATATCAAGCATTCGAAACTAATTTATCACATACAGCCAAGACAAAATCACCAATGAAGACCTTTAAAGTAAGCTTTGACAATGCCCAAGGCGATACATTAGATGCCCGACTAGAGCTACCTGCCGACCAACACCCCCATAACTACGTGTTGTTTGCCCACTGTTTTACTTGTGGTAAAAACCTGGTAGCCATTAAAAACATCAGCCGTTCGCTTACCCGCGATGGTTTTGCGGTGCTCCGGTTTGACTTTACCGGGCTAGGCGAAAGTGAGGGGGAATTTGCTGACACTAACTTTTCGTCTAATATAGAAGACCTTATCCAGGCGGCTAAATTTCTGGAACAAAACTACCAGGCGCCTACTGTGCTTGTGGGGCACTCGCTGGGTGGGGCTGCTGTACTGGCTGCCAAACAACATATTCCAAGCGTAAAAGCCATTGCCACTATAGGGGCACCTTACCACCCTGCCCATGTCACACATTTGTTTCAAAACAGCCAGGAAGAAATAGAAGCTACTGGTGCCGCTGAAGTAAGCATTGGGGGCAGACCCTTTAAAATTAAAAAACAATTTCTCGATGATGTCACTGAGCTAAGTACCAATCATCAACTTATTCATCACCTCAACGCGGCATTGATGGTAATACACTCTCCTGAAGATCAAACCGTGGAGTTAGACAATGCCACTCAAATTTATAAAGCTGCCCAACACCCTCGTAACTTTGTGGCGTTAGATGGTGCCGATCACCTTATGAGCCGCAAGGAGGATTCACTTTATGTGGGTGACGTGATTGCTACATGGGCAAAACGCTATGTTGATATACCTACCCAAACCCGCCTTACCAGTGATGCTCAAACGGTGACACGTACTGGAGAAGAGGGATACACTACCGACATTATCACGGGTAACCATCGCCTTACTGCTGACGAACCTGCCTCGGTAGGCGGCAACGATTTTGGGCCTACACCTTACGACTTGCTCAATGCGGCACTGGGGGCTTGCACTGGTATGACACTGCGCATGTATGCCGACCGTAAAAAATGGGATTTGCAGGGTGTAAAGGTGCACATTGAGCATAACAAAGTGCACGCTCAGGAATGTGCCGATTGTGAAACCGAAAAAGGCAAAGTAGATGAGTTTGTACGCACCATAGAGCTGGAAGGCAACCTGGATGATGACCAACGCAAACGCCTCATGGAGATTGCAGACAAATGCCCGGTACACCGTACTTTACACAATGAGGTGAAGGTGAGAACCAACTTGAAGAGTTAGTGTAGTGGCAAAACACAAGCAACCAGTTTAAGATGACTTGACCTTCAAGCTGGTCTTTTTTTACTCAAAAAACAAAATGAAAATTCAAAAATATAAACATTTTGCTTAAACTGTATTTTCTACTATCTTGCTCTCATGAGCAGAGCATACAAAAACCAAGTTGGAGAAACCGTTACAGAGATTTTTCCTAACTTAAGCAAAACATTTTTTCGTATAGAAATAGTCAAGAATGAACCTCTCGCAGAAGAACTCCTTAGCCCAGAGTTGGTTTTTTTTCAAAAGGTAACGACGATTCAAGGGGAAGAACTTATTATTCATGTAGAGATTCAAAATACGCCACAATCTGATACAACAGACCGTATGAGGGTTTACTACGATTTGATTAGCGTAAAATATGGCTTACCTATTCGTCAATTTGTACTGTCTTTAAAAAAACATATTTCCAAAGACGACACTCAACTACTTGAAGAACGAATACTCAACAATTATCACTCGATAAACATTTGTCAGGTTGACCCTGAGACCTTGCTAGAAGGGTATATTGCTGATATTTTAAGCAATGACGTTTCTTAGGAATTGTTCAAAAATAAATTTACACTCTAAGGGGTGATTTTTCGCCTTGATACTTCGTTATTTTTATTGCCCGTAGCGCTGCTATGGGCGCAAAAAATAGCCTCGTCTCAAAACAAAACCTCTACCTCAAGAATGGTAATTTAATTTCTCACCATTCCTTATCAAAAAGAGGATTCAGAAGGCGCACAAAAAACAGTGCAACAAATCATCTCAATCTTGAAAAAAAAGGGCTTTTCTGACGAAAATATTAACACAGTAACTCCCTTGATAAGGCAGCAAATAGAAAAACACTGATACCCAAAAAGCGCGCAACCTCAAGTAATAAAACCTGAGATTGCACGCTTTTTTAATGCAAAATAATTAAGCAGTTACCAATTCTTTTTCCTGTTTTTTAGGTGCTTTTGGTTTACCTTTACCAAAACGTCCTTTCACCCGATCCCATAACCATTGAACTCCCAGGCAAATTGCCATCATAATAGGCATTGTAATTAATACTTCGCTGGCATTGAACCGCTGAAAACCCACTATGCACATTCCCCAGCATACCATTACCCACTGGATGATATAGAATGAAGTAACCCTGGGGCTCAGATATAAGAAAAAATCAAACACTTTGTTGGGCTTTACTACAGTTGACAACCAGTGCGCAAACCAGGTAAGTAAAAGGCTAAATCCAATAAGGTAAAGCGTGCCCCCAAAACCTAAGTGGAAGAAATCGGCAAAGTGGTACTTAAAATCATAGAGACACAGTGCGCCTCCAACTACCAAAAACACCAACCCATATTGCCACATTCGCTTGAATGTAAGCCCAATGTCTCGCCCAACATCTTGGTAGAGCCTGCCAAAAAATATTCCGGCAAGGATAAAAGCCACCCACGGAAATAAGGTAAAATATACATTGTAATGTACACCCCATAACAAATCTAACACATAGTCTACTCCTTGCACTCCTACCCTAACACCTCTTACAAACGGGGCAATAGCCGCTACAATAATGGCGAGTACCAAGGGTACATACTTGTTTTTAGAGAAGTGGTTGACTACCCCCATTAAAAATAATGACAGTCCGGCAAGCTGTAAAATATCTCCAGTAGACAACATATATAGCATGTTCTCAAAAGTAGCGGGTGGTGTCCAACCATAAGCTTTGATAAAGTTATCGGGCATCACCCCCGCTACAGTAGGCACTATAAACTTCAGAAAGTTCATACCATAACCTACTGCCAGCAAAATAAACCCTCGGCGGAACGACAGCTTCAGGCTCTGGTTGCGCGAAAAGGTAAACGAAAACCCCATAGTAATGAGGAACATACCGGTGCCCTTGCCCATGAGGTGGACAATAGACCCCAGTAAAGTACTGGCTTGGGTATGTTGGTCGCCATACATCCATAGTGTATGAATCACCACCAGCATAGAGGTACTTGCTCCTCTGGCCAAATCGATTGCTTGTATTCTTTTGTTCATTAGTTTAGTTGTTAGTCAATAGTCTGGAAGAGTACCCCCATAGCCTATTGCTTGATTTGTAATACTGAATGCAACGAAATACCTGGTTGAGAAAAAACACTAAAAATGCCTGCTTATAGGCCATATCAAAGGATGTTGACTCCTTATTCATTCAAAAACTTCTACTGCTTGAACGACACCGGATTTTTAAGCACTGATACGAGCTTCAGGCTATTGATCGGGTCGGCAAGGTTAAGCATCTGCTTATGGTTGCCCAACTGCAAACGGTTAAGGCAACAACGCTTAAACTCAGGCACAAACAAGTCGTAACGTTCGTACTTGGCGGCGTGCTCAGGATGGGCACGCTGATAGTCGCGTATACAATTGTGCACTGTTTGCCAAAACTCTTCTTCTTGATAACCTGCCTGGGTGTGTAAAATGACACTCAAAAACCTGAAAAAGCAGTCAAATACATCGGTAAACAAAGACAAAATTTGCATTTCGTCGCTGGCTTCCGTGTACAACCTTTGCACCCTTTCGGGCAAATCGTGTGTATTATCATACAATAGCACCTCTTCGGTAATGTCTTTCATCAACGCCTTTACAGGTACATTGTCTTCTAACACCAACAACAGGTTTTCGCCGTGTGGCATAAACACCACCCCATGCTCAAAAAAGCAATGCAACAAGGGCGTAAAATAACACTTAAGGTATGCCTTGAGCCACGTCTCTACTGTTAGTCCTGCGTCTTGGATCAATAATGGCAACAATGCTTGCCCGTGGGTGTCTACATGCAGCAAAGCTGCCATCGTCACCACCTTTTGGTGCGCTTCCATTTTTTGCGCCGGGCTTTGTCGCCAGAGCGCCGCCAACATTTTGTTTTGTGGATACGCCCTACCCAATGCCTCGAAGTGCTTGTGACGATAGCCTACTGTAGCCACCTCGTCGAGCATCTCGAACCCACACTGTTGCAAAAACGTGTCACTGCCCAACAAGCCCCTTACCCAATCAGTAATGGCAGGCGTGCTTTGCATATAATAAGGCGACAGTCCTCGCATAAAGCCCATGTTGGTAATGCCCATCGAGGTTTTGGTGTAGTACTTTTCGGGGTCGCTGGCGTTGAAAAGCGTTCGAACTGATTGCTGTGCCGAATACAAATCGGTGCTCTCACCCACATACACCAGTTGACGCTGAGCAATGTCGGCAGCATACAAATACACCAACTTATTTGCCCATTGCCAGGGGTGCACTGGCATAAGTACATAATTTTCGGGCGAAAGCCCCACTTTGGTCAACTGTTGATGAAACTGCGCTACCTGTGCCGTGCCCAACTCTTGCTCTAGCAATTGCTCATAAGACAAACCCTCTACTCCAGTATATTGGGCGTAGTCTTTGTGCCCGGCAAGCCATACCAACTTAAAGGGCACATCAGCTTCGGGGGCGTAACGCTCAAAATCTTGCGGGCTGAGCCCCATTTTGCCATTGTTTGCCAAAAAACAAGGATGCCCTTCACGCATGGCATGTTCTACCTCCTGAAAATTCGCCTTTACCAATGCCTTGGCGTCAAGGCGTTCGTTGCGCCACTTATAAGCTGCTGCATACAAAGTTCCCCCTATTTCTTCTAAATAAGTAGCCCGAAATTCTTCGGGTATTTCAAGCTGTTCTTGAAACTCAGCAATAAAATGTAACAAGTCCAATGGAGCTACCGCTGATCCTTTATATTTACAAATACTTTCGGGGGCAATGTGCCAGTGGTCGAGCGCAAACCGTTGAGCAACAAACTCATAACGGATCTGAGGGTCATCGGCATGTACCACATATTGGTTATCTTTACCCTCTATCCTGGTAGGTTTTAGCAATAACTCATGGGCAAACTCGCTCAATGCCTTGCCCACTAAAGTACGGTTTACTTCTTCCCACGGAAGTGGCGCCAAGTGATCTATCGGGGTTTCTTTTTCGCTTACGCGGAAAGCTTTGCGAGCATTGGTGTATTGAGCACGGGTACAAAAAGCCAGGTGCGCCGTTTTATGAGGCAATGTCAACACTTTGTTGTATACAAAGCCTGCTCGTTTGTTCAGCGCGTGTATTTTGTCATTGCGTAAATCGGGCTCTACCACTACCCTTTTTACTCCCTCACTGGCAAACAAAAAATCCATAATGGTAGTAAATACTGCCCAGGTAAAACCCTTGATTTTTTGATCGGGTGGAGCCACCAATACATGCATGCCCCGGTCGCCTGGCTGTACCTCGTAGTAGTTGGCCAGCAAGTCGTGGGTAGGGTCATAACATTCGGTCATAAAAACAGGCTTACCCTGCCAAAACGCCACGTAAATTTCGTAACCAGGTGTAGCAAGCAAATCGCGGTAAGCTTCATATACTTCTTGCACGCTGCTATTGAGCATGCCCCAGTATTGTGCATAGGGTTGGTTGACCCATTCGTGCAAAAAAGCAGTATCTTTTTCCAGCGAAAAGGGACGCAAATCGAAACGTCCCAGTGATGGTATGTCTCTGGAGAATACTACTTCAGTGTTTGGTTGTTCTATATAATTGACAGACATTTTTTTTCTTTTTTTAGTCGGGAGTTAGGAGTTTTTACAGCCTAAAACTATTAGCCTTTAGGCATTAGCTTTAGGCTGGTTTACAAGCATGCTACCTGCTTTATAATACATTGACTTTTAACTACACTTTTTATAAGTCACTAAAAATCAACGTGATAGAAAAAGTATCGTTACCTATGAACCGAATCTACAGCTTGCTGTGATGAGCTCAACGGAGTTAAACAGGGTCTAACTTGCGACTTGTCGCTTAAAGCTTGCCCCCTGTCGGGGCTTTTAACTATTTATAAATTACACAGGTAATAAGCCTATAAACCAGTCTCAAATTTTTAGATCCTGATGCATATCAGTGCTTAAAGCTTGTCGCTTAAACCTTGAGGCTGTAGAAACCATCAACTACCAACTACCGACTCCTGACTATTGGCTAAAGTAAACTCTGCCACTGGGTTCTCAAGCGTACCTATAAACTGTAACAATATAGTAGGGTCGTCTAAGTCAATCATTTGCTTGTGGTTGTTGAGCTGCAAACGATTGAGGCAAGAGAGTTTAAACTCTGGGGCAAACAAGTCGTATTGGGCAAACTTCTCTTTCAACTCAGGAAAACGTTGCTGATAGTCCTGAATATTTTCTGCTACCAACTCCCAAAAACGCTTCTCTGGGAATTGAGCGTGCGCCACCAAAATGGTAGACAAATACCTAAAGAAACCGTCAAACACATCTATAAATATCGACAACAGTTTTACATCTTCTGCCACTGGAGCATACATTCGCTTCAGGTTTTCGGGCAGCTCAAAATCGGGGTTCAAAATCACCGCTTCTTCGGTAATATCTTTCATGAGCGCCTTTACAGGTACGTGGTCTTCCAATACCAAAATCAGGTTTTCGCCGTGCGGCATAAACACCAAATCGTACTGATAAAAACAATGCAACAAAGGGCTAAGGTATGCCTTTAGGTAAGCCCGCAACCAGTCGTCGGTACTTAAGCCCGAAGCCTTGATCAACTCTGGCACCAAAGCATTGTCTTCTTGGTCTATATGTAGCAAAGCTGCCATAGTAGTCAGGCGTTGGCGTTCGTTGATCTTGCTCATGGGGCTTTCGCGCCAGAGCGACGCCAGCATTTTGTTGTAATCGTTGTGAGGCCCCAGCTCTTCGTAATAAGGGTTTACATAACTTACTGAAGCAATTTCACCCAACATCTCAAAGCCTGTTTCTTTGATGTAGTCATCTTTCATCAACAAGTCTTCAAGCCAAACTGCCATCTCTGGAGCGGTACCCAAGTAATACAAAGGCAAACCACGCATAAAACCCATATTGAGGATAGAAAGCGAAGACTTGGTGTAAAACTTATGCGGGTTGGTCACATTAAACAGCGTACGCACCGACTGTTGTGCCATATATTGGTCGGGACCATAGCCCAGGCAAATCAACTTTCCGTTGGCTATTTCGGGGGAGAAAATATTCGCTAATTTGTTAAACCATTGCCACGGATGGATAGGAATAAACACATAATCGGCTGGATCAAACCCCTGGTGTTCAATGGTTTGATTAAACGAAGTACGGGTTGCCTCGTCTAGCTCATGCGCAATGAGGGTGTTGTAAGGCAAATCGGCGGTACCCGCATACACTGCGCGGTCTTTGTGCCCCGCCAACCACAACAAAGCAAACGAATTGCCTGCTTCGGGTGCATAAGCTCTATAGTCGCCACTGTCAAATCCAATGCGCCCATTGTTTGCCACAAAGCCAGGGTGTCCTTCCATCATAGACTGCTCTATAGTCTGAAAATCAGCCACAGCAAGCTCTTTAGACACAGGGTTATTTTTAATATGTTTGTAGGCACTGCCATACAAAGTACTGGTGATTTCTTCGAGGTACACAGGCATTTGCTCAGGTATAATACCCAATTGTTCTCTAAACTCTTTGATAAACCACAAGGCATCTAAAGCTTCAGGCACATCGTTGCGGTATTTTTCAATCGAGTCGGCATCTATCAATAAATGATTGAGTGCCAGTGGTTGAGCTTTGAAAGTATAATATATTTCTTCAGCATCGCTTGCCAACGAGTACAAATGCCACATCTGCCCATCTTCCAGCACACCAGGGCTTATGATTTTAGGGGTAATCAAACGTTCGTGGGCAAACTCGGTGATTGCTTTGCGTACCAATAAACGGTTTGCTTTTGCCCAAATACCAGGGTTGATGTGGGCAATTGCCTGTTGGGGCGATACAGTATTGTTGATATTATTCATAGCACTTCTTTTGATAACCTCGCGTAGGTTTTTATTTTTCAAATAATTTTGTTTGGTATAAAAAGCCAATTGAGCCGTTTTGTGGGGCAAACTCACGATGGCATCCAGCACAAAACCGATGCGTTCGCAAATCGCAAACATTTTTTTGTTCCTGATGTCAGGTTCTACCAAAATGCGTAGCACAGTAGCATCGTCAAATACAAAATCGGTAATTGCCCGAAACACATGCCAGGTAAAATTTACCTTGGGGCGATTGGGCGGAGCCATCAAAATATGAATGCCACAATCGCCAGGGCGTACCTGGTAATGTTTGCCTATTTCATCGGTTTGGGGGGCGTAACGTTCCAGCAAAAAAGCCATTTCGTCGTTGTACTCCCCTACCAATACCTCGTAGTTTTCGCGTGCCAGTAGTTGCTCATATTCCGCTTTTACCGTTGCCACGGAAGAGTTTTGCAAGCCCCAAAACACTGCATACTCAAGGTTTACCCATTGATGCAAGCGTTCGATGTCTTGCTCGACGTCTAGCCTCCTGAACCCAATCGTTCCGAAGCCTTCCACCGTTTTTTTATATAATATTTTTTGTTTCATAGATTTAGGTAATTAGTCGATAGCTTCTACAGCCTCAAGTCCTTAGATGCCGATGCCTATCGGTGCTCTGCGTCAGCTACGCCAGCATTGGTCGATAGTTTTATAACTTAGTCCTTGGTTACACTTTAGTCCATAGTATGGATGCCTACGATCAAATCATCTCTAAAAAAGTAGCATTGATAGTTAGCAATTTCTACACTACGCCCCTAAGGAATTGTTCAAAAATAAATTTACACTCTGAGGGGTGATTTTTCGCCTTGATACTTCGTTATTTTTATTACCCGTAGCGCTGCTATGGGCGCAAAAAATAGCCTCGTCTCAAAACAAAACCTCTACCTCAAGAATGGTAATTTAATTTCTCACCATTCCTAAGGAATGGTACCAAAATAAATACGCATTCTTAACCTCATCTTTCGCTGACAGAATTCGTTAAAAAAACTTGTCGTAGCGCTGCTATGCCGCGTTTTTTTGCCTCTCCTGCCAACAAAATATTTTGGCGTTACTATAGAACTTTATTTTTACACCATTCCTAAGAGAGTAAAATACACACTCTTCTAATTACTCCCGACTTTTAACCACACTTTTTATAAGTTACTGAAAATCAATATTATACAAAAGTATAGTTACTTGTTAAACAGGGTCTAGCTTGCGACTTGTCGCTTGAAGCTTACCCCTGTCGGGGCTCTGGACTAACCACTAACTCCCGACTCCTGACTCTGGACTCCTGACTCTGGACTCCCGGCTATACAGAAAAAACAGCGCAAAAGCCACCAATGATACACCAAAACCAACCAAGGCTATCCAAAATGGCATTTGCAGACCTTGAGTATCTACTACAATGCCCACCGAAAATGAAGCAAGTAGTACACCCAGGTTTTGAAAAAAGTGGATTTTGCTATAGTCTACAGCATAAGACTCAGGGTTACTCAATTGAAACAATAGGGCATCAAAACGTACCATTCCCTGAAAAATAGCCCAACCATAGAGTATGCGTCCCATCACTACTACAGGCACCCAAGGGGCCACTTGCAAAAAAAGACCTGCCATACCCAACACCAAAGCCACCGCAATGCGTTGGTAATCATTCCCCTGGTCGCCTGCGTGCTTGCGGCTCCACCAGAGAGCAAACACCGCCACAAACCCTGGAATAGCGTACATAAACCCCGAAACCAATTGGCTGCCAGTGCCTGATATTGCTTCCCAGTAACGGGCAAAAAAGGGACGAATGATAAAATCGGCAAAGTATAATACCAGGGTAATGAGCCCAATTTTGAGTACAAAACCTTTGGGCACCAGTGGACTGTTTTTTGGCGTGTCTTCGCCACCGTCAGGGGTGGGCAGCTCTATATTAAAGCGAGGGCTTTTGAGCAAATAAATGCTCATGCCCATTTGAATAAAATCGCCCGCCGCCATGACCAAAAATATATAGGCTGGATTGACCATGTCTACCACCAACCCACCTATGACTGCCCCCAAAATACCACCCAAGTGCACTACTACCGACAAAATGCCAATGGTGCGGGTGTGGGCTTCGGGTTTGATAATGCGTAAAATAAAGGGATACACCAGCAAATAACTGCCCTTGAAACAAACCATCGTGAGCGAGGCAATCCAAAACACCTGCAACGAGGTTGTATAAAAACAATACAGGGCAAGTATGCCTGCTACTAGTTGGGTATATACCAATATGCGTAGCTCAGCTACCCGTTTAGACACATACGCCCAAAACGGAAAAGCCAACATGACCATAAAGCAGATGGCGGCAAAATAGTAGCCTACCATCTTGGGGTTGGTGACCCCAAACCTTGCCTCAAAAAATTGAGGATAAAATGGGTGCAGTAGATAATCGCTCACCACTGCTACCATGGTCATCCAGATGAGAAAATTTCTTAAACTATTCATAATTTTAGAATGTTAGTCGGGAGTTCATAGTTGGTAGTCGGGAGTAGCTGACGCAAACTACAACAACTTGAGGTTGGAGAAGCTACTAACTACTGACTACTGACTCCCGACTCTTGACTCTTGACTACTCATTGTCAAATTTGCGAATAAGCAAACTACAATAACTTGAGGTTGGAGAAGCTACTAACTACTGACTCCTGACTCCCGACTACTTATTGTCAAATGTGCGAATAAGCAAACTACAACAACTTGAGGTTGGAGAAGCTACTAACTACTGACTCCCGACTTTGGACTACGATTAGCCTCAAGCTTGTTGCTTGTCGCTAGAAGTTTGAGCCTGTGGAGGCTACTGACTCCCGACTATTGACTATTGACTATTGACTAACAACTACCTCCTCTTCGGCTGAAACCCCAAACTGTTGAAAAGCAATTTTTTGCTCTACAGGATAGTGATCTTTGCCCGTAAGCTCGCGAATGATGTAAGCATTGCGGTAACAACCCATGCCCAGATCCGGAGTTACAAAGCCGTGGGTATGCAACTCGGCATTTTGCACAAATACTTCGCTGCTGTTGGTGTCAATACTGTAGTTGCGGTTTACATCATAGCGTCCTTGTTTGTCCCAACGAATGCGTTGACGGATACCTTCGATAAAACCAGGTTGTTGGTAGCCATATCCCGTAGCCATTACCAAGCCCTCGGTTTGATGTTGGTAGTGTTTGTCCTCTTCGCGTTGATGCAAGGTAAGTTCAAACTGGTCGCCTTCTTTACGCAACTCTTTGAGTTCGGCGTGGGTACGTAGGCTTTTTACAGTTTGTACCTCAGAGATTTGCTGGATGTATAACAAATCGTAAATATCATTGATCAAGTCGGCATTGATGCCTTTGTACAAATGCTTTTGATTGCTAATGATATGGTCGCGCTGGCGGGCGGGCAAAGCGTGAAAATAATCTACATACTCAGGCGAAGTCATTTCAAGGGTTAGTTTGCTGTATTCTAACGGAAAGAAACGCGGCGAACGAGTAATCCAGTGTAACTCATACCCTTTGTCTTCAATGTCTTGCAACAGGTCATAGTAAATCTCAGCGGCACTTTGTCCACTACCCAATACTGTGATGCTTTTCTTGTTTTGTAAAGCTTTTTTGTTGGGCAGATAATTGGCTGAATGCACCAAATCGTCGCGGTGAGCCTCAGCACAAGCAGGCACTATAGGGCTTGTGCCCGTACCCAATACCAGCTTACGGGTTTTGTACACTTCGGTAGTGTTAGTTTCCTGATTGGTTACAGTAAGGTAATATAAGCCCTCAGCCTCTTTGTAGTGTACTTCGTCTACTCCACGGTTAAAACACACATTAGACAATTGTCGAATCACCCACTGACAATATTGGTTGTACTCGTTGCGTAATAACAAGAAGTTTTCGCGGATATAAAAAGAGTAAATACGCCCTTGTTGTTTGATATAATTCAAAAAACTATAAGGGCTGGTAGGGTCGGCAAGGGTTACCAGGTCGGCCATAAAAGGAATTTGTAGCGTAGTAGTAGGCATGAGCATGCCAGGGTGCCAGTCAAAGTTGGCTTTCTTTTCCAGAAATAAGCCATCCAAGCCTTCGATTGGTTCAGTCAAACAAGCCAGGCTTAGATTAAAAGGTCCAAGACCAATGGCAATAAAATCGTATACTTTAGTTGTCATGTTTTTTCTTTTAGTTTTTTAGTTGGGAGTCGGGAGCTTCTACAGCGTCAAGTCCTTAGATACCGATGCCTATCGGTGCTTTTAGCAACAAACTTCAAGTCTTTAGTCCCGAAGAATTGAGGGATGACGCTGCCCTACAAGCAACTTGTCAATTCATAAAATTCTGATTTTTAATGGCTTACAAAATCGATAGATGGGAATTGAGAGTTTCTACGACCTCAAGTCCTTAGATGCCGATGCACATCAGTGCTTTTAGCTCTTAATCTTTAGCTTGAGGTTGCTGCATTTAGGTTTTTAGTTTCGCTTTGCGAACCATTTCAACCATAAAGCCATATAACCATTCTAAAATCGCTTTGTGTTACCATTAACTATGTAAAGAGCTACCGACTACGGACTACTAACTTTTGGCTACTCACATACTCCGCCGCCTTTGCCACTATTAGCCCTATAATGTGCTGCAAATGAGTAACAGTAGTATTAGGGTTGAGTAAAGTAAATTTGAGGTAAATATTTCCATTAAGACGGGTACTGGCAACAGAGGCAAGCCCCGAATTGAACAAAGTGTTTTTGATATACAAATTGGCTTCGTCCAGTTGGGCATTGGTTGCCTCGTTGGGCAATAAGTAGCGAAAAACTACCGTGCTTAGCTCAGGTTCGTGCGCCAGTTCAAAACAACCCTGCGCCTGTAGTAGCTCATAAGCATCTATAGCACGGCGGTGCACCGTTTCGAGGTAATAAATTAAGTCGGTCTCGTCTACCATACGCAAAGTAAACCAAAGCTTCAGGGCATCAAACCGGCGGGTGGTTTGTACCGACTTTACAATCAGGTTCTGAAAATCAGCCTCTTTGGTTTCTATCGGGTTCAAGTAGTCGGCATAGTGCGACACATACCTAAAGTTTTGCTGGTTGGCCACCAAAAAAGCACTTGAACATACTGGCTGAAACAAGGTTTTATGAAAATCTATAGTGATAGAATCGGCATACTGTGCCCCCTCAAACAAGTGTTTATGGGTATGCGTAAGGGCAAAACAACCTCCATACGCCCCATCTACGTGAAACCACATATCGTTGGCTTTGGCTACCGCGCATACCTCGTTGAGCGGGTCAAAGCTACCAAAATCGGTAGTACCCGCAGTAGCAAATACTGCTATAGGCAAGTTGCCTTGTTGTTTTTCTTTGCGAATGGCTGCCTGTAGTGCATCAGGCTTCATCTTAAAACGCTCGTCAGTTTCTACTACTACCACCGAGTTGTAGCCCATCCCCAACAATGCCGCGTTTTTCTTTACACTAAAATGAGCTTTGTCTGAACAAAACACTCTAAACTTGCTTACCTCAGGCGTCAGACCTTCTTGCTTGATGTTTACGCCCAAGTGTTTAAATGCATAATCGTCTCTTGCCATGAGCAAGCCCATAAAGTTAGACTGGGTACCTCCACTGGTAAACACTCCATCGGCGGTTTGGGGTAAGTCAAACAAACGACAAGTCCAATTAATCATTTCTTGCTCTATGAGCGTAGCCGAAGTGCTCTGATCCCAGGTTTCTACGGCAGTGTTTAACGATGAAGCAATAAAATCGCCTACCAATGCCGGAATCAACACCGGACAGTTGAGGTGCGCTATATAATCAGGGTGATGAAAAGCAATGGCATGGTCGAGATACAATTCCTTGAGTTCACTCAAGGTATCTTCCAAATTAAGCGGTTGGTCGAGCTTGCCCACAATGGTTTGCATCTGCTGCTTTAGTTGGCTTACACTAGCCCCACTATAGAATTGGTCTTTATCGAAAAACCGGGAAATCTCAGTCAAGGCTTGCCCTATACTTTCGGCAAACTTGTCTTTCGACGTACTATCCAAAAAAGCAGGTGATAGTGTTGATATATTCATTATGGATGGATGAACTTTCATTGAACTAGTTCTTTATTTTTAATTAGTCTAAATAAGAATAATAGCGCAACAAAAGTATGGAGAGGTAAAACTATTCGCAAGTGCTTTCTGAAAATATTCTAAAAAAAGAATTAAATAAGATCCTAACTATCTGATAATCAAGGTTAAAAATTTAAATATAACTTATCTATATTTAATTATTAATATTTTTAGCCCTCAAAGTGTACAGTAAAAAATAGAACACGAATAGAAATGCAAAGATCGTATTTATTTAGACTTATTATCAATAATAGTTTGATTAGAATTATTCTAAATAATATATTTGCCCAATTAGTTGATAGTTTTTAGTCGGGAGTTGGGAGCTTTAGTCGATAGTTGGGAGTCAGGAGTCGGTAGTTTTTAGCTTCGCGCCAACAACTAAAAGCTTACAGGGGCTACCGACCAATGCTATTTCCTTAACGATTTTTTAT
>NZ_CANLRP010000167.1 GCF_947493425.1 uncultured Microscilla sp.
AATAATGCAAATCAATTGAATTTGTTCAAAAGTGTCTAATTGTCAACCCAAGGTCAACCTATTTCAGGCATGGACACTACCAACTATCATGAAAAAACTACTTTTACCCCTACTTATACTTTGCTTTGGAGCACTACATGCCCAAAAAATAGAGCGCATACGCGCCGTGAGCACCCATACCTTTGTAGAATACGCGCCTACGGTGAGTGCCGATGGCAAAACAATGGTATTTCAATCGAACAACAACCCTTACAAAGCCTGGTTTTTGTACGAAAGTACCCGCCTCAAAAGTGGACATTGGTCAGCACCCAAACCCATTGAGAGCATCAACACTTTTGGGCAACGCCCCACCGAAGTCAATGGCTTTCAAACCGATTTTATTGCTACCCCTTGCCTCAGTGCCAATGGTAAAACCCTGCTTTTTTCGGCCACCTTTCGCGGGGGTAAAGGCGGCAGAGATATATATTATGCCCGAAAAATAAACGGTAACTGGACACGCCCAGTAAATATGGGCAAGGTGCTCAACTCTAAGGGACACGACGACTGCCCGGCGATTTCAGCAGATGGGCAACGTTTGTATTTTGCCCGCCCATTGCCTAATAAAAAAGAAGGGCAACGTTGTTATACTTTATTTGTAGCGCGCAAAAACAAACATGGGCGTTGGCAAGCACCCCAGCCGCTGCCGTACCCTATCAATACCGGTTGCGAAAAGTGCCCAAGGGTCATGAGCGACAATGCTACTTTGTTGTTTGCCTCTATCCGCAAGGGCGGCAAAGGTGGGTTTGACTTGTACAAAGCCGTGCTTGATATTGAAGGCAAGGAATGGGTAGAACTGAAGGCACTGGAATTTTTGAACACCCCCAAATCAGAAGAATTTGCAACTTTGACTTTGCCCGACAATACTTTGTATTTTACTACCCAAGGCAAACGAAACGATGATATTTTTAGGGCGAAAAAGTTGCCTGCTTATATGCAACTCAAGCAAAACATTGGAGTAATGGGCGTAGCCACCAGTGCCAAAACCCGCCAACCCATAGCCACCAGTATTTTGGTGAAACTGCAACGCAACGGGCAGGCAATTGCTGGGAAGCATGCCCCCCGCCAAGGGTTCAGGCTTGCCCTACGCCAAGGCTACCAATACGAGCTTGCCATCAGTGCCAAAGGTTACCAAACGGCTTACCAAAAGGTAGACTTGCGTGATTGGACAAAGCCTGTGTTGAAGCTGGATAAAGTAGTGCTGAAACCTCAGGAAATACTGGTGGCAAAGGCATTGCCTATGACTACTCAGTTGTCCAAAAAAGTAATAGGAGAGGCGTTATTGGTAGATGTTAAAACAGGGGAGGTAATAAGCAAAGCCGACGAAGCCAAAGCCCTTGCCAATACCACCAAAGCTACCAAACATCGCCTGGAGAACCTGCGCCCACTGGAATCGCTGAAAGCGTATAAAAAGCTGATTTTTAGCCACTTGTTGTTTGATTATAATTCGGCAAAGCTAGATGACAAAACCTTGGGGTATTTGCAAACGATTGCCCAGTTGCTCAAGAAAGAGTCTCAGCTAAAACTGGAAATATCGGCACATACCGACAACCACGGTACCCACAACGACAACATTGCCCTATCGGAACAAAGAGCTCAGGCGGTGAAAATGTTTTTGGTAAAAGCAGGCATTGATGTAAAGCGCCTTTCGGCAAAAGGCTACGGCGAAACCCGTCCCTTGGTGCCCAATACTACGGCTGCCAATCGGGAACGCAACCGACGGGTGGAGTTGAAAGTGTTGTAGATGGTTTGGTACCAAACCTGCCAGGATTTTTTAGCGTTGTCACAAAATCCTGGCAGGTTTTCGGAGACAGACTGAAGGGTATTTCCACCCAATGGCTTGATTTTACTATTAGCTAAAGTTGTTTTCGTAGTTTAGGGTTTGCTTTGCTCAGGTCGCCCTTCGGTAAGACCTTCGCGGGAGGTGGAGGTTTGGGTAGGCAATTCAACCAAAAAAACACCTTCTCCCATGTTGGTCTTCAGGCTTTAGCCCGACCAAACACTGCCCACCCAATGGCTTGGTTTTACTATTAGCTAAAGTTGTTTTCATAGTTTAGGGTTTGCTTTGCTCAGGTCGCCCTTCGGTAAGACCTTCGCGGGAGGTGGAGGGTATTTCCATCCAATGACTTGGTTTTAGGGGTACTCAAGCTTGAATTTGCTACAATGGACACAAGTCTGGAGACTTGCGCCAGCGTGTGTTATTTTGAATACATAGATTATAAGTCTGAATACTTCTTTTTATTGATAATTTTCAAGTGTCCTTTGGAACACTTAAAACAGCGGGTTATAAGCCTTCTCCCGTGTTGGTCTTCAGGCTTTAGCCCGACCAAACACTGCCCACCCAATGGCTTGATTTTACTATTAGCTAAAGTTGTTTTCGTAGTTTAGGGTTTGTGTTGCTAAGGTTACCCTTCGGTAAGCCCTTCGCGTGAGGGGTACTCAAGCTTGAATTTGCTACAATGGACACAAGTCTGGAGACTTGCGCCAGCGTGTGTTATTTTGAATACATAGATTATAAGTCTGAAGACTTCTTTTTATTGGTGGTTTTCAAGTGTCCTTTGGAACACTTAAAACAGCGGGAGTATTTTGAATACATAAGTCTGAAGACTTCTTTTTATTGATAACTTTCAAGTGTCCTTTGGAACACTTAAAACAGCGGAAAAATATTAAAACAACCCACCCCAGTGAAGCCTGGTGGCTTTTGGGGTGGGTGTTCACGCAAAAAAAACAAACAATAATTAGCCTTGAATAACGCAATGTTTGTCGCCATTAATTACCCATACGTTGCCCCCTGCCATGCGGCAGGCATCATCGTCTATGGCACGACGCCCCCCTATGGTGGACTGTACTTCTTTAGTTGATAATTGGTTGTTCGTGAAATTTTTAAGATTTTTCATGTTTTGTGTAGGTTATATTATTGAGTGAATAAATTAAAAATCAGTTATGCCAAGGAATACAGCTATTGCCATTCCAATACCCGCCTGAATCCTCGCATTCCTTTCCAGTAATTGGCCTGAACCCTCCTTTTACTTTTTGCAAATCAGCTTTTACAACCTCATCATTCTTAAATTTCTTAAGGTTTTTCATGTAGTTATATCTAAAGTGTTTTGTGAATAAAAATAAATAGTTGATTGGGGTAAGTGTCAGGGCAGTATTCATACCTGACAGGTAAACTTTGCCTACGGTTAGGTTATAAACCCCAGCACCCATAGCACTTAGCCCCAATACTTCAGGCACTACTTCCAGCCAATGCACAAGCAAGGTTCTACCCACTGGTAACCATCAGCAAGACATTGTGCTCTGGTGATTCTGATACCACCTTTTACTTTTTGCAAATCAGTTTTTACAATGGTGTTGTTCTTGAATTTTTTAAGATTTTTCATGTTTTGTTATTTGTTTAAAAAGGTTTCTAAATAGTTGAATAAGACTCAAACAAAGCCTGTCATTAGCAATCTAAATGAGATATAAGGCTTAAAGTATTGTTGAGTGCTGATTGCCTCACAAGAATTATTTGAGTCATTCAACGAGTGTAAAGGTAGAGGGGCAAAACCTAGCAAACGCTTTACATTATAAGGTGGGTCTTTTTTTTATTGAAAAAAGTGTTTGGAGGGTGTACGGGTTGATTTTATGTCTTGAGTATTTATAAATTTAACAAAAGTATCGAGTGTCATAAAGTGAATTGATACCTGCCTGGCAACAAAATTTAGAGGGAAAATTGACTGGAGGTAAAAAAATGAAGAGATTTAGGCAAGTGAAAGGAGTATGGTTAAATCAACCCAAAACAAAAGATGAGCACCTATAAGAAATTTACCGAAAGGATGCAAAAAATTGCCGACATCAACAACTCGGCTGCTTTGCTACAGTGGGACCAAGAGGTATACATGCCGCCCAAAAGTGCGGGACGTCGTGCCCAGCAATTGTCTACTTTGGCGGGCTTGGCGCATGAGATGTTTACCGCTGACGAAACGGGCAATTTACTCAATGAGCTTGCCAATGCCGACTTGAGCGACGCTGAACGTGCCAATGTAAGCTATACCCAAGGGGAGTACGACAAGTACAAAAAAGTACCCAAGGAGTTTGTAGAAAAAACCAGCGCGGCAGTGTCCAAAGCTTTTCAATCGTGGAACAACGCCAAGCAACAAAAAGATTTTAGTCTATATGCGCCCGATCTTGAGGCATTGCTTGAGCTAAAGTTGCAAGAATGTGAGTACTTGGGCTACGAGGGGCATCCTTACAATGCCCAGCTAGATATTTACGAAAAGAACATGACCGTAGACCAGCTAGAGGTATTATTTGGGCAGGTAAAAGCGCGTTTGTTTCCTTTTATAGAAAAAATATACCACGCCGAACAAGTGAGCGATGCGTTGATGTATCAGCACTTTGACAAAGACAAACAATGGGATTATGGCATTGAAATACTGAAGCAAATTGGCTATGACCTGAATGCGGGCAGGCAAGACGTTTCGTCACACCCGTTTACTACCAATTTTAGCGCAACCGATGTGCGGGTAACTACCCGAATAGATGAACACAACCTAAGCGAAATGCTGTGGAGCACCATTCATGAAGGTGGGCACGCTTTGTATGAACAAGGGCTCAAAGACGAAAACTATGGTTTGCCTAGTGGCTCTTATCTAACTTTGGGCATGCATGAGTCACAATCGCGCCTGTGGGAAAACAACGTGGGGCGTTCGCTCAACTTTTGGCAAGGCAACTTTGCCCGTTTGCAAGAGTTGTTTCCTGGTCAATTGGGTAATCACAATGCTACCGATTTTTTTAAGGCGATGAATAAGGTGCAACCGTCACCCATCAGAACCAACGCCGATGAGTTGACTTACCACTTTCACGTGCTCATTCGCTACGAAATAGAAAAAGAACTGTTTGAGAAAAAGCTAAAGGTGGCTGATCTTAAGGACAGATGGAATGCCATGTATAAGCAATACTTGGGGCTCGACATCAAAAACGATGCTGAAGGAGTGCTGCAAGACATTCACTGGAGCCACGGTAGTTTTGGTTATTTTCCTACTTACTCTATCGGAAGTTTTTACGCTGCCCAGTTTTATGCTCAAGCCGTGCAAGACATTCCAGGGCTGGAAGATGACATTCGTGCCAAAAATCCAGTGAAATTATTAGAGTGGTTGCAAACCAACATTCACCAACATGGGCGCCGCTACCCTGCCGACGAGTTGTGCAAACGCGTAACGGGCGAAATTCTCAATTTTGATTATTTTATGCGTTATGTAGAAGAAAAATACGCGTCTATTTATGACTTGAGTGGGGTAGGGGTGTAGTTCTTTGGGGGATATAAATTTATATCCCCCATTTTTTTATTCAGCTTTATATATATTCTCTCCACAAAATGGGCAAGAATTTTTTTCCCAAGCAGCCTTCATCTTAATTATATTAATTTTTTCTTTACAATTTTTACAAGAATGTATTTCTCCTTCTTTAGTCTTAATAGTATTAATTATATTATTTGGTTGATATATGTATCGCCTTACTTTATCATCAATAGAACTTGATGTGGTGATATAAGTAAATTTTTTATCTTTTGAATGTTGATCATAAGTACAAGCATAGTTTAATGCGTATATAGACAATTTATGTTGTGTGTTACGGTCATCTTTAGCAGCAACTCCTCCTTTCCTAAAGTGAAATAGTCTGTGATATAGTAATTCTGAAAACTCACCTTTTGAGAGTAATCCCATATTTTCATTAGTTTCTTCTATTGCTATATGGCTAGATTTTTTCTGGGTAGCAAAACTTTGTATATCACGCCAAACTGTCATTGTATTGTTTTGTCCCTTGATATTAAGTAATTTTTTTTCTCCATCAGATTTTATAGAATCAGAAATCATTTTGTCACTAATGTACTTAAATGGTCTTCCTTGATAAATACCAATAACTCGGTAGTTTCTAAATGCTGACCAGCAATCTAAAAGCATTGTTCCGAAATCTCTAGAGTTTCCCATGCATGCTAAAACTAGATGCTCTAGCTTTTTATCACCGTTAAACATAACACTATAATCAATATTATAGTCTTTTAGGTAATGATTTAATCGTTGATTGATAAAACTTTTGAAGTAGTATAAACATAGTTCTTTGTCGCGTTTAGAGTTTTCATATATTAAGTTTTTATCCAAGTCTATTCTATGTTGTAAATCTGCCCCTACATCAAGGTGATGCAAATCTCCACGATATGGTACATAACCAATCCAAAAATATAAAGGGGTATCATTTAGTTTATCTATAAATGATGATAGATACTCTTGAGCTTTTTCTATTGTGTAAATTTTTTCCCATTCGTCGACATAAACAGTTATATTGTTTAGCTTTAATATCTCAATTATTGATATTAGGTTATCTCTAATATCCTGTATATCGAGATAACTTAAATATTTAGAGGTTGACTTATATTTGTTATTATATTCCTTTTGTTGTTTTATGTTATTTTCTAAGTTAAGCTCAGTAGTTTTAATTCCCAACTTCCCTGAAAGTTTAGTATATATTTCAAATAACTCTTTTTGGGATTGCTCAAGTTCTGTATCTCCTTCTTTATAAGAATATAGTTGTTGGGTTCCATATTTAACTATTTGTTGAAATAATTCTATTTTAGCTATTATGCTTTTGATGTTTGAGGTTTGTTTTTTTTGATCAAAATTGAAGATTGATTTAATTTTGTCAAAAAAATTTTTATTCTCATAGGATTTTAAAAGATTTACCAACTGCTTACCTAGTTCTTTATAAAGAAAAATTCCAAATGCTCTATTAAATATCTCCTGAGTAAAAGTTTCTGGTATCTGTAATCTTTTAAGATTTAAGTAAATACATAGTGCTTTTTTTTCAACAATGTCATTATTTATCTTATCCCTTGCAAGAAGAAATAGGTGGGTTTTTCCAGTGCCCCTTAGCCCACTGACAATTCCACTTGATTTACAAGAGTATGAAGTTAGGTTACTTAAACTATTTTTTATATCAACATGTACTTGTTTGAGTTCGTTAATTTTTTCTTTATTTGAATCTAATGCTAACTCATAATCTGCTCTTAAGTCTGCAAAAGCTTTATCCATTAACTCGATAAACTCTTCATCTTGAATAAACTGTTTTAATTCTTTTTTAGGATTTTGTCTTGTCATAATTTGCTAGTTGTAATTTTTGCACAAACTATATTTTTTTTATATTTTTCCTAAAAAAACAGGTTATTCTTTGTTCTATTAAGTTTTCCTTTACGGGACTTGAAAGCGTTGAATAAATACAAGTCTCCCGACTTGTTTGCGCAAGCAAAATTGTGCTGAGTACATTCAACTGTGTGAGTCAGCCTTTCGGCTGGAAAGCCTGTCGTTTAAATATTTAGTAGACTTCTTTTTATCAATTAGTTTCAAGTGCCCTTCGGAACACCTAAAACAGCAGATTTTGCTGAGCCCTTGTCGCTAAAAGCTAATCGCTCAATTAAAAAGATCTCAATTAGTTTCAAGTGTCCTTCGGAACACCTAAAACAGCAGATTTTACTGAGCCCTTGTCGCTAAAAGCTCAATCAAAAAGACCACTTCAATCGTCCAAACAATACATTAGGCGTAGGCATAAATTGCTCTAGTGCCTTGTTGCGGAGGATTTGAGCTGTCACCAAAAAATCAAAGTTTTCGGCAAGCGAAAAAGTAAGCCCTGGAACAAAAATGTATACCTGGTCGGTAGGGCTCACAATGGCAGATACATTGGCGCTCACCAAAGGGTGAATCTGGTAGCTAATGCCTGCCAAAGCTGCGGTTTTGGCAATAAATAAGTTGTTGGCGGGCAAAGGGCGCGAAAGCAAACTTGCCGCCGATTGAGTATCGTCCCAATTGCCATTGTATAAAAACTCTAGTTGCACAAACATACTATTAGGAAAAACATAACTAAAACCTGCGGTAGCATTGATGTATCCGGTTTTTTCCTGCCAGTTTTCTCTAGGATGAAAATAAGTCAACTCGCCCTTAAAACCCACCCCCTTAATATTGCCCGACCAGCCAAGCCCTGCCGCCATTTCGTGGTAATAATTGGCAACCAACCACTGAAAATCATAATTGAAATGGTTGTGCTTGAGCATGACTGCTGCTACCGTAGTATCCAGCGTTTCGCCTGGTTTGATGGCTACCTCAAAACCCGAAGCGTAGCCTCTAAAGTACTGAAAACGAATTGCATCGGCACCGGGGCGTTCTTCATAGTCAAAATCAAGGTAAGAGTAAGTATTGAACAAGTCGTTGGGGTTCCAAGCCATTGTTTTGCCCCAATTGATGCGTTGTCGCCCTATTTGTAACTCCCACTTTTCGCTACGGTAAGTCAAGCTCAAGCGGTCTATAGCCGTATGCCCCACCAAGTGTTGCCCATCTGCCCAAGTCCACGACAAATCTACCAAGCCAAGGTCATCATCCAGTATATTGCCATAGGTAGGCAACAGGCTCATCTGCTGGTTTGCCATATAGAGCGACTCGGTCGTATAGCCATTAAAAATCCGGTTACGTACCTCCAGTTTACCCACCAGTCTTTTGCCAAATTGCCATTTAGAATTGAGGCGATTATGAATGAGGTTGTCATACCTAAAATCGGTCATCTGTTTCGAAAAACTCAACGAACCCAACTCTTTCAGGTAGCCATTGACTGTAACCAAAGGTGGTTTTTCCTCCTCATAACTTTGGGTGCTATCAGTTTGGGCGTGTGCCAATGAACTTAATAGGAGGAAGAGAAAAAGTATAGAGTGTTTCATGTTAGTTGGTAGTCCGTAGTCAATAGTCGGGAGCTTTTAGTTGATAGTCGATGGTCGATATTTTTCGATGTTTGCTGAGTATTTGGTTTAAGCCCCGCTTTGCGAACCATAAAACCATAAAGCAATTCTTTTTTTATCAAACCACCATCTCCTGCTTATACTCATCTTTCACCACCTTGCCATCTTCTAGAGTCACTACTCGGTGCGCTCGGTTAATCACACGTGGGTCGTGGGTAGAAAACACAAACGTGATATTCTCTTCGCGGTTGAGCTTTGCCATAATATCCAACAGGTTTTCGGCAGACTTGGAGTCAAGGTTGGCGGTGGGCTCATCGGCAAGCACAAACTGTGGTTTAGACGCCAATGCTCTAGCCACTGCCACCCGTTGTTGTTGTCCGCCCGATAGTTCCGAAGGGCGATTGTTGAAGCGATCGCCCAACCCCACCTCTGCCAATAGTTCAGATGCTCGTTGGTCTACTTCTTTTTTTGGGCGTTTTTGCAATTGCATAATAAAAGCTACATTTTCTTTGGCAGTAAGTACCGGGATAAGGTTATATGCTTGAAACACAAAACCAATGTTATTGAGACGAAAATCGATCAGCTTACTCTCTTTGAGCTTACTAATATCGGTACCGCCTACTTCAAGCACCCCGGCAGTAGGGCTGTCTAGTCCACCAATAATATTAAGCAAAGTACTTTTGCCCGACCCCGAAGGGCCTACCACTGCGGTAAACTCTCCTTTTTTGATGGTCAAATCAACCCCATTGAGCGCATACACTGGTACGCCTTTGGTCTCGTTGTATACTTTAGTAATTCCTTGTGTTTTGATTACTTCTTCCATTTTTTTATGGTTTAAATGATTTTATTGCTCACAAAGCGGTTAAAAAATGGTTATATGGTTTTATGGCTCGCAAAGCGAGACTACTGATTAAATTATGAATGGTTTAATTACGAATTACTAATTAGAACTGTACGAAGTTTTAAAAACCCTTGATATACAGGGATTTGTATTTAAATCAAGGGGCTAAATGTAGGGGCAATCCCTTGCTGTAATGCAATGGAAGTTCTCGATTTATCGGAATGGTTGCCCACGTGAAGAGCAAACATGAGCGTATACGCCGCCTTTTAAAAGTGAAAACAACCTTGTTTTTGTTCGCTTTAACCTTGCAAAATGCTTATTATCAGATGATTACAATACTTCGTGCACTCCTAATTACGAATTAGCGCGAAGCGAGGCTAAAAGATCGTTGTCTATCGACTTAGCATCCATTTCACGCTCAGTGTAGCCACAATGGACCATCGACTATGAACTCCCAACCCCTGACTCCTGACTATCTTTCTGTAAAGCAAAATCAAGAAAGTATTGTCGTAAATTATGTCGTCCGTGTTTGGGAGCTATGTCAGTATTGTTAGCCGCCGTAATAAAGAATTTAAACAAGTCAGCTTGTTGTTTATTGAAAGGCTTAATGAGTGCAATCAATACTTTAGTAGCCCACACAGGTATTTTCATAAAACGAGGTTTGCTGTCCAACACATCAAAAGCCATCTCGCCAATGCGTTGATAACTAAACACTTCTTGTCCACCTGCGTCTACCTCTGGCACATCTTCCTGAAAAGCCTGTACACATACCTCGGCAAGGTCTGCTCCATGGATAGGATTAATAATCCCGCTGCCGTTGCCTACCAAAAACACTCTGCCTTGAGCCGCCATGGTCATAAATTCGCTCATGTCTGAATAATACCCACTGGGGCGTACAATACTATAAGCAATGCCCGATTGTTTGAGTTCTTTGACAAAAGCTTCGCGGGCGTGGGCTACCGCTATTTTTTTGGCAAGTGCTTCGCCTTGAAATACCGATACAAACACAAACTTTTCTATAGAAGCTTGTTTGGCAAGCTCCAATAAGTTTTTATTGGCTTGATAGTCTACCTCCCAAAACGAAAGACCATCTTTTTGGCGGGTAATGCCTACCGACGAAAACACCCAATCGATGTCATCCAGGGCACCTTTCAGGGTTTCGGGGCGGGTAATCTCCCCTACAAATACATCGTCTACCAAACCAGCAACTGCAGGCTCGCCAAACTTACCTGTTTGGGATAGTTTTTTTTGGTTGCGCACCAGTGCCCTCACCCAATAACCTTGTTGCTTGAGGGTTTGTACTACATATTTGCCTAAATATCCGGTGGCTCCGGCTACTAATACTTTTTTCATAATTTAAATTATTATATGGTGTTGTTATTTTATTGCTCTATTATTTAATGACTTTATTGTTTTATGGTTCGCAAAGCGAGGCTACTGATTAAATTACGAATTACGAGTTAGCGCAAAGCGAGACTACTGATTAAATTACGAATTACTAATTAGAACTGTACGAAGTTTTAAAAACCTTTGATATACAGGGATTTATATTTAAATCAAGTAGGGGCTACCCTTGCTGTAATGCAATGGAAGTTCGCGATTTATCGGAATGGTCGCCCTGGCAAAGAGCAAACATGAGCGTATACGCCGCCTTTTAAAGGTGAAAACAACCTTGTTTTTGTTCGCTTTAACCTTTGCAAAATACTTATTGTCAGATGATTACAAGACTCCGTACACTCCTAATTATGAATTAGCGTGAAGCGAGGCTAAAAGATCGTTGTCTAGCGACTTAGCACCCGTTTCACGCTCAGTGTAGCCACAATGGACTATTGACCAAAGCTATCGACTCACTGGTCTATAAGGTTCTTCGGTTAATAAATGACTAATCAAGAGCTTGAAAAAGAACACCGGAACGAACCACTCTAGTCCGGGGATGGCGCCAAAGCCTTCAATCCCACTCAAAAAACTATAGTGCAACATCAGCGTAAGCGTATAAATGCCAAAGGCGGCAGGGCGTTGCAAGTGCAAAGGCAACCTGAGCACCCACCATGAGCTAAGCATCAGGTAAGCGTATATGCTGAACAAATACACCCAGTTGAGATCGTTGAATAGCCAGGTGACCAAAAACAACTGCAAAATGTGGACTGCCACAAACTGCAAATGTTTGCCTGTACTTTGCCCGGCACGATGGTACCAACGCTTGGCGGTAGAGGTGGCATTGGTAATGACTCCGCCTATGAGATCGAAAGCCAAAAAACCTGCAACCAAATATTGCCAAATGCTCCATTGAATGCCTTGGATAGGTACCCAAATCAAGAGTCCCACAGTAAGTACCAAGGTAGGCAACAGCATCAGAGTTTGTTCACCTTTGGTGGCACCTGGTCCTACAAACTTGTCCCAGGAATTGTCTGGTTCTGGGTAGTTCCATTCTATGTGTCGTTGCGAAAAATTGTTTTTCATGGATTATATGATGTTTTAATATGGTTCTATTATTTTATGGTTTGCAAAGCGAGACTACCGATTAAATTACGAACCGACCGTAGGGAGCTCTGCAAAGCTAATTGCGAGTTAGCGCAAAGCGGGGCTAAAAGATTGTTGTTTATTGACTTAGCGATCGTTTCACGCTTAGTGTAGCCACAATAGACTCTCAACTAAATCAAACCTTCCTTATCGCCTCTACAGGCTTAAGTTTCAATGCTTTGATTGCCGGATAAATGGCAGATAACAAGGCGGCAGCAACCACCATAAGTCCTATTTGAGCATAATAACTCCCTTCAATCATGGGGCGAATGATAGAATCATAACCGAAGCTTTCCAGTCCCGACGAAAACATCCCCAAGTTGATGCCAGTACTGCCAGTGTATTGAATGGTGCCCCAAGCGAGTAGTATGCCTATAGGGGCACCTACACAAGTCAAAAAGAAGGTTTCTATCACAATCATTCTAAATACCCTGCCCTTGCTCATGCCTACTGCCATGAGCATGCCCAGCTCACGAGTACGCTCCAACACTGCCATGAGCATCGTATTGACAATGCCCATAGAGAGCCCTAACAGTATAATACCCACAAAAATGAATAACATCTGGCTCATCATATCATTGGCATAGGCAAGGTCAGGCGAGGTATCTTTCCAGCTTTGTACTGTTATATTTTGGTGGCTTTTTGCTAGTTTGCCTTGTAGGTTTTGTGCTACCTCTGGGGCTACCTGGTAGTCGTTTACCCGGCATACAATGTGATGAATGAGCGCGTCGTTGCCCAATAGTTTTTGTAAGTCTTGTTGGCGTACAAACACATTTGACTCGTCATACACTGTATTGCTGGATTTGTACAAGCCTACAATCCGGAAGGCCCCCGCTGTAATATCACCATTTTCGTTCTGAAAAGTGAGTACCATTTTAGAGCGCAACTTGAGCTTGAGCCTTTTGGCAAGTTTTTTACCAATCAGAATAGGATTCCGTTTAATGCCTTCAAAGTACTTGCCTTCTACCAATTTACTTTTCAGGCTGAATACTTTAGGCTCGTTTTGCAGGTCTATGCCATGAATAGCTGCTCCATAGCCCCCTGCACTACTGGTAGCCATGCCTATAGCACTGGTGCGGGTAGTAACAGCTGTTACATTTGGTAGTTTACTCACCTCTTTTGCCACATGTTGGGCATTGGCTATGGCGTATTTTACTAGTTTATCCTCGTCATATTTAGCGTTTTTGATAGTGATGTGTCCCACAAAATTGTCGAGTTGTCCTTTTACCCGTTGGTTGTTCATCCCCATCGAGAAGGCAAGTACAAAAATGCCTGCCCATATTCCCAATAATACCGAGGTAATGACTACCCCACTGCGCACCGGATTGCGCCAAATATTTTTCCAGGCTATTTTGATAATCATAATGTTTTTAGTTAGTGAATAGTCCAGAGTTGGGAGTTAGTAGTCAGTCGTTTGTCTGAGCAAATGCTATCATGTACTGACTATTGACTCCCAACTATCTAAGTGCATCAATCAATTTAATTTTTTGGGTAAACCATAGTGGGTAAAGCGATATAAACAGGGTAAAACCCAGAATAATGCCCGCCTGCGACACAAAAATCATCGGATCGGTAGAAAATGGGATAATAGGCTCAATGCCCATTTCAACCATCGTTTTTGCCGCATTACCCGTGAGCTTGAGCGGGTTGGCGTGAAAATAGGCTACCAATGGCGAGCTTACCAATGCTCCTAACACCACCCCCAATATGGCAAGTATCAACATTTCGAGAATAACCACCATACCTAGCTTTAGCCGTTTCATCCCTATGCCAATCAACACCCCAAACTCGTAGCGGCGCTCGGTGGTCATCATGAGAATGGTACCAAAAATACCAAAACAAACCACCATATACAGCACTCCAATAGTAATGTAGCTACCCATGCCATCTGCTTCAATCATTTGGATGAGTTCGGGCATCATTTGTTTCCAGGACATCACCTCGTAGCGTTTGGCATCTACCTTGGTTCGCAAAGCCGCCATTACCTCCTCTAGCTTTTTGGGTTGGTTTAGCACCAATGCCAACGAGGTGAGCCTGTTTTCGGCAGCATATAAGCCTTGCCCGGTAGTCAGTGGCACATACACCAATGATTTGTTAATGTCAGGAGCCGGAAACTTGACAATACCTTTGACCAAGAACTTGTCTACTGCACTTTGCCCCTGAAAACCTTGCCCGATCAATACCAGCGAATCACCCACGTTGAGTTTAAGGTATTGGGCAAGCCCTTGCGCCACCAACACAGCTCTTTCGTCTTTTTTATCAAAGTATTTACCCTCTACCAGTTTTTTTTGTGGTGCCGATAGTGCCTTTTCTTTGGCAGGGTCAATGCCCATTACCAACCCTGCTTTACTCTTTTGCTTGCCCGATAGCAAAGCGTAAGACTCTAAGCGTGGCACCATTTGAGTAACCTCAGTCACTTTGCTTACTTGTTGCTGCAGCTCATTGCTCCACTCAAAAGTGTTGTCAATATTTTGCTCGTTCCAATAACCCTTTTGGTGTATTTGTGCATACCCTGTAAAAGACCCTACCGTGTTCTGAATCATATTTTCATAGGAGCCGTTTTGCATCGATAGCATAAAAACAGATAGAAATACCGCAAAAAATATAGACACCATCGTAATCACTGTCCGACGTTTGTTACGCCATATATTTCTCCAGGCAAGTTTTAAATACATGTTTTTTTAGTTTAAATAATAGTTGATAATACTTAGTTAGTCAGGAGTCCGTAGTTAGGGTAAATTGCTAAAAATCAACGCACTATAAAATATTAGCTGCTTGCAGAGCAAGGTATACTTGTGGCACCGATATACATCGGTATCTAAGGACTTGTCGTCTGAAGCTTAAAGCTGTAGTAGCTCCCGACTAATTACCCATGCAAAGCCTCTATCACTTTTAAGCGCTTGATGTGTACAGTTGGGTAAATAGCAATTACCATGGTGAGCACAAACACCACTATAGCCTGAGAGCTAAAAATGCTTGGGTCTACCGAAAACGGCAACACTGGCTCTATTCCATACCCCTCAATCGCCTTAGCCATGTCGCCTGTGAGTTTAATTGGGTGCAAGTGAAAGTACCACATAATGGGCAAGCTTACCCCAATACCTGCCAACACCCCAATTGCTGCAAGCATTAACATCTCAAAAAATACCAAAATGCCCAACTTAAAGCGTTTCATCCCTATGCCAATCAACACCCCAAACTCATAGCGGCGCTCGCTCGTCATCATCAACACTGTGCCCAAAATGCCAAAGCCTAACACCATATAAAACACCCCCATCATAATCTTACCTGCTTGCTTGTCAGCGTTGATCATTTGCACCAGGTCGGGCGCCATTTGCTGCCAGTCAATCGCCTCATAAACAATCTCTTGCTGGCTGGCTTTTGCCAAATTTTGCCGCAAGGCTGCTGTTACATCGGTCAGTTGCTTGGCATTGTCAAGCTGTATACAATAGGTAGTCAGGCGGTTTTTGGTAGCAAAGAGCACTTGTGCCGTTTTGATAGGCACATACACAAGCGACTTGTTTAGCTCAGGGTTGGGCATTTTTATCAATCCTTTTACCAAATATTTACCTGTGGCAGTTTGCCCTTGAAAACCCTGCCCCAACAACACCAGCGAATCGCCCACCTGCACTTTCAAGTATTGGGCAAGCCCTTGTGCTATCAAGATTGCTTCTTCATCGGCTTTTGCCAAATATGTCCCCTTGATCAGTTTTTGTTCAGGGTTCGATAGTTGCCTTTCGGCAATAGGGTCAATGCCCATAATCAACCCAGCCCTACTGCGCTCAACACCCGCTACCAAAGCATAGCTGTCTAACCTTGGAATCACCTTTTTTACCCCTTTTGTTTGCTTTATTGCCCCAAGCAAAGCAGGTGAATCAGCAAAGGAATTGTCCAGGTTTTGTTCTTCATTATACCCTTTTTGGTGTACCTGAATGTGCCCCAAAAAAGCCCCTACCATCTGATCTACCATGCGCTCCAGCGAGCCTATCTTCATAGAGCGTTGCATTACCGATAGAAACACAGCAAAGAAAATAGCCGAAACGGTAATAAAAGTTCGGCGGCGATTGCGCCATATATTTCTCCAGGCAAGTTTTAAATACATCTTTTGTTTATTTAGTTTTTTAGTCAAGAATCCTAATAGGGTTCTAGATATAAAACAGGTGCGTGTGCTATTTGCCACGGGTGAAAGCCAAAAGCTTCGTCTACCGATTTCATAAATCGTTAAAAATCAACAACTATTTGCAGAGCAAGGTATAAAGCTCAGTATCGAGTGGAGGCTATACCAACATCCCGCTTGCGGGGCACCCAGTACCCAATGACTATTAACTACACTTTTTGTAAGTTGCTGAAAATTAATATGATAGAGAAGTGTAGTTACCTGTGATGAGCTCAACGCAGGTAAACAGGGTGTAACTTGCGACTTGTCGCTTGAAGCACCGATATGCATCGGCATCTAAGGACTTGCCCCTGTGGGCGCTATCAACTAATCAATTCACCCGCTTCATGTTTTGCACCGAAAAAAAACTGTCGCTTATGGGCTTGTCAAACACCAATTTTTTGTATTCGAGCACTGTTTTTTGGTTAGGCTTATCTGCCGGAATCATCTCCATATAGCTAGGCAATACCCTGCCCCCCAGGTTTTTTATTTTGCTGCCACGCATGGTGTTCACCAGGTAGCCATCCTCGTCATACATTTTAGATTGTAGTTGGAGGTAATCCTTCTTAGAAATCCACATTTCTACCTTGCCCCACACTACAGGTGCGTTGGGTTTAGGAGTAAGCAATACTTTATAGCAGTCGCGTCCTTCCAATGTCTCCGAACCTATAATTTTGTGGGTGTAGTCTATCACTATCGATGATTGACGCACCAAGTCATCATTTGTAAAATCAGACCCCATCCAGGACTGATTCATCATAGAAGGAGGCATTTTTACTACCCTACCTACTTTGGGCAACCAGTTCCACATTTCTTTGCCCCGCTTCAGGTAGCCACTGCCCTTGTCGCGCACTGGTTTTTTTATCAAAATCAAAGAAAAGTCTCTGCCTTTGCTCCACGACTTCATCTCTACTGTGCGTCGCCATTTGGGGCGTACGATAGTCATGGTCATTATACCTTGTGAACTTTTGCCCTGCATGTGGCTATCGGCTTTTTTTACAATCTCGGTGGCATTTTGAGCTTGGGTAAAATTGGCGGTTGCCAGCAATAAACCTATCAGTATCCAGCGAAATTTATTCAATCGTTTGATGTTCATATTGTGTGAGTAATTTGATTAATGGTTAAACGTTTAGTCAATAAAAAAGCAAACAAAACACATCACCTTATAAAGTAAGGTGAAAACCCCAAGGAATAAAATGACCAAAGCCAGGGTTTGGGTAGGTTTAATTTTTTGATTTTCCCTTGTTTTAATGATACGATTTTCAATTTTGACTGACTAGTTAGTCAAAAACAAGTTTGTAAAAAATAACGACAAATAAAATTAAAAATGTAAGTTTTTTTGCCGTTTTAGGAATGGTGTAAAAATAAATTTCTATAGTTTGATAAAATATTTTGCCGCGTATAGCCTCAAAAGATGAGATTAAGAATGTAAATTTATTTTGGTACCATTCCTTAGGTATATACCACTATTTCGTATGACTAAGTATATACTACTACCTGGGGTTTTGCCGTTGTGCTTCGTATTCATTGGCTACGTTTTCTATCACTTCATCAATAGGATAAAGCTCAGGAGCCACCAAGTAATTGAAAGAAATACCATCGATGATAGAACCTAGCTTAATGGCCTCTATCTGTGGATTGGGGTACTTCAATTCTTCCATGACCGCCGTTATTTTGTTAAACCAACGCGCCATTTCTGGGGCATATTTTTCTTTGAGGTAATTGGTATACTGAAACGACAAGCGGGTATATAATCGCCAAAACTCCTGCTCTCCCTTGAGCGAGTCGCGGGTCAGGTACAACATCTCTCTGATAATCACTTCGGCAGGGTCGGTGCTATCGTGTAGTGACCTAAAAGTACCGCCTAGTTTTTGGTAAAACATGTCCAGTACCTCTTCTAATAGCGTTTGTTTGTTTTCGAAGTAGTTGTACACCAACCCCTTAGAGATATTGGCCTCTTTAGCTATAGTGTCAATACTTGTAGCTTCGTAGCCTTTTTCTCCAAACAAGCGTAGAGCCGCCCGCAAAATCTCCTCTTTTCTCTCCTGCCGTATTTCGGCATATTGTTCCGCTGTTCTTGGCATAATGTTTTTTTGATTAACCGTTCAGTCAATACAAAGGACGTAAATAAATTTGAAAAGTTCAATATTTAAGGCAAAAACTTAGGTTGATTAGCTGATATTTCCTGTTATTTAATTACGAATGAGTGCGAAGCTTTTTAATTACGAATGGATCAATACCAAAGAATTACGCATTGTTCAATTACGAATTACGAATTGACCACAGGGAACTCTTTCCTTGCTTTGGTGTTAGTGAAGCGAGACCAAAATGCATCAACGCCCACAATGCATCAACGCCCACAATATCGTACACAAGTTGTCTGTGGTGTTTTCGATCGGCATTGCTCAGGTCACCCTTCGG
>NZ_CANLRP010000168.1 GCF_947493425.1 uncultured Microscilla sp.
ATTTTATATTGGAATGAGCGAGGACTTTCAGTCCGCTAGTAAAACCCCTGTACTTTCAGTGCAGGGTGGTTTAGTTTGGGTTATATCTTGTAAGGTTCGTTCCAATACTTGAACAGCAAGATCAACAAGATTATATATATCTTCATTTTCTCCATCACCAATAGCTGTCATTCTTTTTTGTTCAATGAAGTTTAGGTAATCATCAAAGATGTTCTCTCTTTTTTTAGATAATAAGTCTGTTGTTGTATTTTGTTGAGACATGAATTTAGGATTTAGATATTAGAATTACATGCTATTATTCTCAATCTACGAGGTTAGTGGCGTATGAGCAAAAAAACTAACTTAATTAACCTTGCAAACTAGGTAAAGAAATTTATATGGAATTAATATTATGGGGGGCATTGCGTGTGTATAGATATTGAGGGAATACTCCAAAACCAAAAAAACCTCTTACAAACTATATTTGTAAGAGGTTTTTAGTATTTAAAGAGTCGGGATAGCAGGATTTGAACCTGCGGCCCCTTGCACCCCATGCAAGTACGCTACCGGACTGCGCCATATCCCGTGATTGCTTAAAAGCGGATGCAAATATACATACGATTTTTTGAATGTTGCAAATCATTGCTCAAAAAAATGAAAAAAACCAGACAGATATTATTACCTGCCTGGTTTTTTCATTTATCAAAAGTCTAGTACTTTCACTTGAAGCCTGTAGCTTTTACCTTGCGGCTTAAATTATTTATTCGATCCCGATTTTTTCTCTTTTAACTCCTTAAACTTAGACTCCTTCTTAGCCCTTGGAAAAGCGTTGTTTTTAGTGTCAATATCGGCAGTCATTTCGTTAGGGTCTAGCTCAAACGATTTTACTGGCTTGTCAAAGATTAACCCCTTGTATACTTGATTGGGGCTTTTTCGGAATATTTCAGCTGGTACTTTCACCAGTTGCTTGCTGCCATCTACAAAGTTTGCCTGAATAAACAAAGGCATAATATTACCCCCAATATTTTTTACTTTTACTGAATAGTAATATTTACCTGGTTTCAGCATCGCCACTTCTTTGTCAGTCAGGCGTAAGCCAAATCTCTTGCTTAGGCGCTCTCGTAAACCATCAAATTTCTTATTGGCAAAAGCCTCGTGTTTTAAACCTCCTGCTGGAGCCTCTGCTGCTTTACCCGATTTAGAGAAAGTAAATGCCTTTACATCGTCAATACTCATGTCTACCGGAAGCGTAGAGTAAAACCATCCTCGCCAGAACCAATCCAGGTCAACCCCTGAGGCATCTTCCATTGTACGGAAAAAATCGGCAGGTTTGGGGTGTTTAAAGTACCAACGCTGAGAGTAAGTCTTGAAAGCATGATCAAACAACTCTTTACCCATCACTACCTCACGCAAAATGTTCAATGCAGTAGCAGGTTTGCCATACGCATTGTTGCCAAACTGTGGAATAGACTCAGAGTTGGTCATAATAGGAACAATCTTGGTGGGGTCGGTACGCATGTAACGTACAATGTTTTTGGCAGGTCCGCGGCGGTGTGGGTAAGTTTTTGGGTAATCGGCTTTAGCCCAGCTCTGCAATGGAATTTCTTTTTCAGAAAGGAATTGCAAAAACGAATTCAAACCCTCATCCATCCAGGTCCACTGTCTTTCATCTGAGTTTACAATCATCGGGAAATAGTTGTGTCCTACTTCATGAATAATTACCGAGATCATAGCTTTGCGGGTACGGGCTGGTACAGTACCATCGGCACGAGGGCGCCCACCGTTGAAACAAATCATTGGGTACTCCATGCCAAATATAGGCCCATGTACCGACACCGCTACTGGGTAAGGGTAGTTAAAGGTATACTTAGAGTAAGTTCTGAGGGTGTGTGCCACCACTTGCGTAGAATATTTACCCCATAATGGATTACCTTCTTTTGGGTAATAAGACATTGCCCATATATCGTTATTGCCTACTTTTACCTTCATCGCATCCCATATAAACTTACGAGAGCTTGCCCAGGCAAAGTCACGCACATTTTTAGCCTTGAACACCCAGGTTTTGGTACCACTGGCTTTGGTTTTTTCTTTGGCTTCTACCTCTTTTTGGTCTACAATCAGCACCGGGCTTGTGGCAGAAGCAGCCTTCTTTAAACGGTTCAATTGGTCAGAAGTCAGCACCTTTTTGGCATTTTGTAACTCACCAGTTGCCCCCACAATATGGTCGGCAGGAGCTGTAATAGCTACCTCATAATCGCCAAATGTAAGCGCAAACTCACCATTGCCCAAAAACTGTTTGTGTTGCCACCCGTTTACGTCGTCGTATACACACATACGAGGAAACCATTGTGCTATTTCATACAAGTAATTGCCATCTTTGGGAAAATACTCATACCCACTGCGAGAATTGGTTTTTTTTGCATCTACAATCTTATGCGCCCACTCTATAGAAAAAGTCACGTTTCCTCCTTTAGCCTTAAGGGGCTGGGGCAAATCAATGCGCATCATTGTTTTGTTAATGACGTACTTCATTGGTTTACCACTTTTATCTTTTACACTTTTGATCTTGCAGCCCCATTCAGAAGTTTGCCCCACAACAAGGTTGATCATTCCAAAGTTTGGTCCATCGGTGAGTCGGGTGTTGCGAGTTTCAAAAGCATCAGACCCTGCCTTAAAACGGTTTTGGTCTACCTGCACCCACAAATATTTAAGATTGTCGGGCGAGTAGTTATAATAAGTAATGGTTTCGGCACCTGTGAGGGTATGGGTCTTTTCATCCAAAGCCACCTTAATTTTATAATCAGCTTTTTGTTGCCAGTATTCGTGCCCTGGCGCCCCCGAACCTGTGCGGTAGTTGTTAGGGGTGGGCAATAGTTGTTCTAACTGCGCAAATTTCGAACTTACATAAGGCTTGTCGTGTTGCGCCATTGCAGTAATCGAAAAGAGGCTTAAAAATAAACACAGAAATCTTTTCATGATGTTATAAGGTTTTAAAATTGAAATTTTGCATCGAACTCAAGGTCAGATTTACTATTTGTTTTACCACAAATAGTATTACTTTTCTAATAGTACAAAAATTAAGCTGCTCCTGCTAATCGCTGAAATATCAAAAACAAAGAAATGCCTAAAGCTGCACCCGAAAGCAACATGTTCCAATCGTGTTCTTTTTTTTGAAGTTGGCGAGTAAAAAGAAAGGATAGTAACAAAATTAATAAAACTATTACAATTTGACCTATCTCAAGTCCAATATTGAAAGCCAGCAACTTAAAAATAAGATCGCCAATGCCCCCTGAAATAGATTTAAACTGCCTGGCAAAGCCCAAACCGTGAATGAGCCCAAAGCAAAAAGCAATGCCATACCTGATCAAAGCCTCCTGTGTAGAGGGCTGAGGAGTTGTTCTAGGTAGTTTTTGCCCAAGGTTTACAATGGCAGTTACCAAAATACTAAATGCAATCAGTATTTCTACAGTAGTAGTGTTGCTGGTGACATAGCCCAAGCCTGATATTGCCAGAGTAAGGGAGTGCCCCAGGGTAAAAGCTGTCACTAAAATTAAGATTTTACGCCAATCTTTGAGTTGGTAAATAGCCATCAAAGCTACCACAAATATGATGTGATCCTGGGCATCGAGTGCTATAATATGCTCAAAACCGAGGTCAAAGTACATTTTAAATTGAGACCACATGATAAAATTAAAAGTATAAAGGTTGGTAATACAATGCAGGCAAATATCAGATATAGTCATTGGAATAACAAAATAGTTGGGAGCTTCTACCACCTCAAGTTTTAGTGATTAGCTTGAGACTGTTTGTCAAACCTGTAATTGATTTTATAGTTCATAAACCTCATTTAGCATGTTCCATATATCTATATGATGTTTGTTGTTATACCTTAAAGCTTCCATGTTAACTAGCATGTACAAGCTATGTCGTGGGACTTCAATATGTTGAAAGTCAATGGGTTTAAAAAAGGTTTGCATGACAAGCCTGTAAATACGGAACCTTTGGGTTGTATCAGTATCTTCTTGAGGTTTTGCTGCACCAATAAAGGCAAAGGATGCATCTTCTCTATTATGGTATAAATTTACCATTATTTCTACACAGGTTTTTATGATTCTTGTTGCCTCTGTGCCAGAATAACTCTCGGTAATTAAGTTATACTTATCTTTGCTATGTGTAGCTTTTTTTGGGTAAATTTGAAACCGTACACTTTTTTATAGCAGATAAGTCTTGACTTTTTTGATAGTTTTACAGCATAAAAATAGCTGCTAATCTGCTAAGTTGTAGAATAAAACCTGGTTTCGTTTCCCTCAGGCATCCGTTCATTTTTTTCTTTAGCTAAAAAAACGAACCAAAAAAAGCCACCGCTGTAGTTTGTCTAGCTAAAATTTGTTCCATTACGCCGAAACAGCTCAAACATTCCCTCGTTCCTCGGTCAGTGATCTGTTTTTACGGCTTCATTGCTCAAATTTCTTAACGCCCACAAACTAAGGCGGAAAGTAAAGACGCTGTTTTTCAAGCACTTTTGAGACTGATAAAATTAAACTCTACAAAAGTATTAGTAGTGAAAAATTAGTGTACGGTTTTGAATGGGTAAAACTTAATAACAAAAGTATCTAATTTAAATTCTTCAACTTCAACAATAAACTCATCTTTTTTGAGATCTTTAAATTTGAAAAGGTGGGTTTGAATGAGTGGGGATAAACCTTGACTGTGGTTTTTTTTAGTGCCTAGGCGGATAGTAGGGTAAAACTTTTCAAACATATACCAAACTTTGGTTCTTGTTGGTAAATTAAATGCAAACAAAGGCTTACCGGTAGTTGTAAGCCTTGTTACGCGAGTTCCATAAATCTTCTTCTGTGAGGATAACCATTCCTGATGGTATACTTTGTCTATCAACAACTGAATCAAGAAGTAAAAATTGATCCTTAATATCTTGGTTAGTGTCTTGAATAAGATTACTTATATCCAATAAATTTTCTACAAAATGTTGAAAAGATTGAGGGAATGCATCGAACTCTCCTGTATTCTTTAAGTTATTCACATCGTGTTCAATACCTTTAAGTTTGTTGATGGTATTATCGTAATAGTGACAAAAATATCGAGCAAGATGATAGTTTTTCTTGTTTACTTTAATAGGATTATTTTTACCAAAAACAAGGTGAATATTTTTTTGATGCACCTTCTTTGAAGCAATAATAACTAAATTACCAAAAAAAAATAAAACTCGTGAAGTTATTGAGAGGCTTGTTTTTGTTATGGCATTATTTGCGAAGTTTGCAAGCTTTTGCAAACTATCATTGCCCCTTAAATGAATTGGTATATTTGTAGCCTGCATAATATTTATAAGACTTTTAATAGAAAACAAAGTTATTGTTTTTAATAACGAATAACAATAAATACATGGTGCATTTTAAAAGTAATTATTAGCTTTTAATTGAATTGGTTTTTATTAAGACTTATACTTATTGTTTTTGTAATGCAAGTTTGTTTGCACAAATTGTTCTAGGTAACAATATAGGCAAAGGATGCAAGAAATATTGGTAAAATGCTGCTTTTTGAATGTGGGTAAAGACCAGCAACCAACTCAACCAAACTTTCCCCGGATATAATTTTGGGTTTTTTCGGAAGCAGGACTCTCGAAAATTTTGGGGGTTTCATCGTACTCTTCCAGGTCGCCCAAGTAGAAAAAAGCCGTTTTGTCGCTTACCCGGCGGGCTTGTTGCATATTGTGAGTCACAATGATGATCGTAAAGCGTTCTTTGAGCTCCATAATCAAATCCTCGATTTGCGAGGCCGAAATAGGATCCAGGGCTGAAGTAGGCTCATCCATCAAAATAATGTCAGGTTGAATGGCAATAGTGCGGGCAATGCACAAACGTTGTTGTTGCCCCCCGGAAAGACCCAGGGCCGATTTTTTCAAGTGATCCTTTACTTCGTTCCAAAGGGCCGCCTGTTGAAGCGATTTTTCGACTCTTTCTTTGATGTTTTCCGTCATACCATTGACGCGTAACCCATAGGCTACATTCTCAAAAATAGACTTTGGAAAAGGCGTAGGTTTTTGAAATACCATGCCTACATTTTTTCGTAGCTCGTTGATGTCCAGTTTTTTGTCATAAATATTTTGACCATCAATCAAGACTTCCCCTTTTACTTTAGCTCCCTCTATCAAATCGTTCATCCGGTTGAGCACCCGCAAGTAAGTAGATTTTCCGCAGCCCGAAGGGCCTATCAAGGCGGTTACCGTGTGTGCATCTATTTGGGTATTGATGTTTTTAAGTGCCTGAAAATCGCCGTAAAAAAAATCAAGATTACGGGTAATAATCTTTGCCTCAGAAGTCATGTTTTTTGCGGTTTCGTCAAGGCTTAGGTTCTGATCAGAGAGTGAGTTTTGTGAGCTCATATTGTTAAACTTTAATTTTTTTATTGAGTCTTTTTCTATACCAATTAGCCAGCAGGTTGAGACCAAAAACCAACATTAACAATGTAAGTGCGGTGCCGTCGGCATAAGGACGGGCCTTTTCAATGTCGGTACCACTCGTAGAAATTACATATAAATGATAAGGCAATGCCATTGTTTCATCATAAATAGAGGTGGGCATTTTGGGGAGAAAATAAGCCGCCACCGTAAAAAGGATGGCGGCAGTTTCGCCAGCTACCCTCCCAATTGCCAAAATAACCCCGGTTACAATGTTGGGCAAAGCCGCTGGGAGAATAACCCGCCAAATGGTTTGCCACTTGCTGGCTCCCAAGGCATAGCTGGCCAGTCGGTAGTCATCTGGAATAAACTTGAGGGACTCTTCGGTGGTGCGGATAATGATAGGTAAGATTAAAACTCCCAAGGTTAAACACCCCGACAAAATGCTTACCCCAAAGCCCAGGCCGTTCACAAAAAAAGCCATGCCAAACAAACCAAAAACAATGGAAGGAATGCCTGCCAGATTATTTGTCATGAGCCTGACAAATTTTTTGAACCAGTTTTGATGGGCATATTCATTCATAAAAATACCCGCCAAAATACCCATGGGGAAAGCCACAAGGCCGCTTCCCACAATCAAAATGAGGGTTCCCATAATGGCCGGAAAGATACCTCCCTCGGTCATGCCGTTTTCTGGCACTCCCGTAAAAAATCCCCAACTCAACACGCTGATTCCATTGAAAAAAATATAGAAAAAGACACCTATTGAAATAGCACTTACCAGCACCGTAATAACCATAAAAGTGGTAAATACTATTGTTTGTTTCTGTTGTTTGCTTTGTGACATTGCCAAATATCTTCATGAATAATCTTTATTTTTATACTTGGAACGGCATGATTAACCGAAACCTACTTTCAGGGTTTTTATTTACTTCTGGGTTTTTTTGGCCACAATCCATTCGGCCAGCAAATTGAACCAAAAGGTTAAAATAAAGAGCACACAAGCCAGCATAAAAAGCGCCCGGTAATGAATGCCCCCCTGAGCTGTTTCGCCCAGTTCGGCGGCTACAGTAGAGGTAATTACCCGCACCGAATCTAAAAACGAAGAAGGCATCTGGGCTGCATTACCAGTGACCATCAACACGGCCATTGTTTCGCCTACGGTACGCCCCACTCCCAAGATAGCCGCTGACACAATCCCTGAAAGGGCATAGGGAACAATTACTTTGAAAATGGTTTGTAAGTGGTTGGCTCCCAGAGCAAAACTAGCTTCTTTGAGTTCACGGGGCACCGAACGAATGGCATCTTCTGAAATGGTAATAATGGTGGGCAACGAAATAATGCCCAAAATAATACTTCCGGCCAGGGCGGTTTCTCCCATATCCAGGGCAAAAGTTTTTTGGATAAAAGGAACAATCACCACCAGCCCAAAAAAACCATAAATCACCGAGGGAATTCCTGCCAGCAGTTCTATAAAAGGGTTAATAATGTTTCTTACTTTCTTGTTGGCAATTTCTACCAAATAAATGGCGGCAATAATTGCAGTAGGAATTGCGAACAGCAAGGCCCCAAAACATACCAGCAAGGTGCCCGCAATAATGGGCAACACCCCAAAACTATGGATGGGTTCTGAGGTGGGACGCCACTCTTTGCCCCCAAAAAAAGCCCCAATGCTCATATGCTCGGTAGGAATGGGGACAAACTTGTTGGGCATAAATTTTTTAGGCATCACCACCACCAGGTTTTCCTTGTTTTGGGCATAGGTAGTTACCAAGCCTTTTAGTTTGCTAAATGCTTCTCCCAAGTCCTGGCCTTTCAGGTGTTTTTCTATGTCTTCCGAACTAAAAGTTTCAATGGATTGGTCTTTACCCCCAAAGGTTTTCCAGTTTTTTTCTTTTTTTGAAAAAATAGCCTTTAACTGGTCAATGCTGAGCTGGCGTACTGGGTTTTGGGGGTGCACTGCCACCGTGTAGGTTTTTTGCATGGGTGCCTGCCGAAATAACCCCAGCCCCTCCCGAAATAAAAAAAACACAATGAGGAGCACCACAATGGTAGTAGCGGTGCCACTGGCATAAATGACAGCTTCAATAATTTTTTCAAATATCTTTTTACGAGTCATCATACAATAGTTAGAAGTTAGCGATTGGGTATGTAACCAATGTCTTTGATTAGTTTTTGTCCAGTGGGCGAATACAGGTATTGCATAAAAGCCCCCACCTTAGTAGTTTGGCTTTGGTCGTAGTAATAAAACAAGGGGCGGGAAATGGGATATTTTTTTTGTTTGGCGTTCTCAAAAGTAGGCATTACAAAGCTTTTGCCATGGTCGAAAGAAACCGCCAATGCTTTGGTTTTAGACGAGATATAAGCCAGGCCTATGTAACCAATGCTGCCTTTAGTTTGGCTCACCGACTGAATAATGGCCCCGTTAGAGTTAAGTGATAAAACCGTATTGCCATATTCAGAGCCATTAAGTGCTTTCTTTTTGAAATATTCATAAGTACCCGAACTTGTTTCGCGGGAGTAAGCCACAATATTGCCCGAGCCTCCGCCTACTTCCTGCCAGGTTTTTATGTTTCCGGTAAAAATACCTTCAATTTGTTCACGGGTAAGTTTTTTGACAGGGTTAGAGGGGTGCACCACCAAAGCCAAGGCATCATGCCCAATAATATCTTCTTTTATTTTTTTGTCAGCGGCCTGGATCTTAAGCTGCTCCGAGATTTTGATTTGCCGCGAGGTCATTGCAATGTGGGTAGTGCCATTGATCAGAGCAGCAATGCCTACACCACTCCCCCCACCGGTAACTGTGATGCTGACTTTTGGGTATTGTTGCATAAAAATTTCGGCCGCTTTTTGCGAAATGGGCAGCACCGAGTCGCTTCCTTTAATTTTGAGCGAGGTTTTTTTGCGGCTACAGGCCTCTGTTCCTGCTAAAAGTACAATTAAAAGAATTAATCGAACAATAAATTTCACAAGTATAGGCTGTTAGGTTAAAAAAAAATCAAGCTAAGCAAACTATGGGGTTTTGGCTGAAGGATATTGTAAAATTTGTGTTAATTTTATTGTATCAAAACTATAAATCAGCTTGTTGGTCTGGTCTTTTGACCTTACTTTAGCCTACACTTGTTTTTTAATACTTTGCTACCCAACATGAATAATATAGACACCCCCAACCCCGATTTACGCCAAAATCCACAAGAGGTACAATATATTTTTGAAGCAGATAACCTGCAAAAATCAGAACCAAACAAGTATACCCCTGCCGACCTTGGTTCAGAAGAAATGGTACTCAACCTGGGACCCCAACACCCTTCTACCCACGGTGTATTGCGCCTGGAGGTAATCACCAATGGAGAGTATGTTGTAGACGTGGTGCCTCACCTGGGCTACCTGCACCGTTGCTTTGAGAAACACGCCGAGGCATTGCCCTATAACCAAATTATTCCTTATGTAGATAGAATGGACTACATTGCTGCTATGAACTCAGAACACGCCTATGTAATGGGGGTAGAGAAGATGTTGGGCATCAGCGATAAAATCCCGAAAAGGGTAGAGTATATCAGAGTATTGGTAGCTGAGCTTAACCGTTTGGCGTCTCACTTTGTGGCCTTAGGTACTTATGGGGTAGACATTGGCTCGTTTACGGTGTTTATGTGGATGATGCGTGACCGTGAGCACATTTTGCGTTTGTTAGAATGGTTGAGCGGTGCCCGAATGTTGTACAACTATATTTGGGTAGGAGGGCTGTTTTATGATTTGCCTGTAGGCTTCGAAGAGCGTTGCGCAGAGTTTGTAAAATACCTGAAACCAAAAATTATAGAAACTCAGCAAATATTGGTAGAAAACAAGATTTTTGTACAAAGAACCGCTAAAGTAGGTGCTTTGCCTCTTGATTTGGCCATTAACTATGGGGTGTCGGGTCCTATGCTAAGGGCATCGGGCTTACAATATGACTTACGCAGGATAGATGGTTATTCGGTATACCCTGAGCTAGACTTCGACATACCAGTAGGCAAGGGCGAAATGGGTACCCAAGGCGATTGTTGGGACCGTACCTGGGTAAGGTTGCAAGAGTGTTTTGAATCGGCAAAAATCATAGAACAATGCATTACACGCCTTACCACCGACCTTAAACGTACCCGTGACTTTGACCCGCAGGCATTGGTACCCAAAAAAATACGCCCCAAGGCAAACGATTTTTATGTAAGAGCCGAAAACCCTAAAGGAGAGCTAGGCTACTATTTCAGGGCAGACGGCAGAAGCGACAAGCCTTTTCGCTGCAAAGCAAGGTCTTGCTGTTTTGTCAATTTATCTGTGTTGCCCGAAATATCGCGGGGTATGATGATTGCCGACCTGGTAGCTATTGTAGGCTCACTCGACATAGTATTAGGAGAAGTAGATAGATAAAATAACAAAGATTTCGTAATTTAGATGCATTAAGACAAATAAACTGCGCAAGGGCAGGTCAGCTTGGTATTACCTACTTTTGCGCAGTACATAAGAAAGACTAATTAAGACTAATAAGATAATATTTAAACGCAATTTTATATGAGTCACAACCCTAAAAACCCATCGTGTCAAACCTGTGGAATGCGTCATAAGGGTGTTTTTTCAAATTTAGACCGGGATAATCTCACAGAAATATCTTCACAAAAGAGTTGCAACCTTTATCGCAAAGGTGATGTAATCTTTCATGAAGGAAACTACCCTTTGGGGCTTTTTTCGATATACAGTGGCAAAGTAAAAGTTTTTAAAACCTCTGAAACAGGCAAAGATCATATCTTGCGGCTTGCTGGAGCTGGCGAACCTTTAGGATACCGTTCGTTGGTGTCGGGCGAAAAGTACGAAGTATCGGCTGCTGTGTTAGAAGATACCAGGGTGTGTTTTATACCCAAGGCGTTATTTTTAAATACGTTGCAGGGCAGTAGCAACCTCACGGGGCGGGTCATGGAGTTTTTGACTAAAGACCTAAAACTTGCCGAAAGTAAAATTGCTGACTTGGCTCAAAAAACTGTCAAAGAACGTGTGGCAGAAACTATTTTGATGCTGAAGCAATTTTATGGCATGGAAAACGATGACAAAACCATCAATGTAAGTTTATCACGCGAAGACCTAGCAAACCTGGTAGGTACCGCCACTGAAACCTTGATTCGGTCTCTATCAGAGTTTAAGAAAAACGAAATCATTGACCTGAAAGGAAAAAAGATAATCATATTAAATGCCAAGATTTTAGAGAAAATAGCCAATATTTTCGATTAAAAAATAGCCATTCTTCGGAATATTGTATTAAACATCATATTGATATATGATGTTTATCATTTTATGTGGCAGAGCAAAAGGTTACCTTTGACATAACTTACTCTTATTGTATATATCTTTCTGAACGAATATGTTGGATAAAGCACAAAATATACCGACAAATGCGTGTGACCACTGCGTATTTGCAAGCACAACCACCGAAAGCAAGGGCTCGTTTTCTGATAGTCGCAAGGAAATGATCATTCGTTCCAACGACTTTCTGTTTAAAGAAGGACAGTTGGCAATGGGGATTTTTTGCGTAGAAGCAGGCACTTTAATTACCCTAAAGCAAGCAGAAAGTAAAGCTACAGTGTTGAATGTAATAAAGCCAGGGCATATCTTAGGAACCAACGCTATTACCTCTGCCACTTATCAATACTCTGTAAAAGGGCTCACTGATGCTAAAGTATGTTTTATTCCTAAACCATTGGTAATAAAACTCATGAACGAACACTTGCCCTTTAAGCTTGCCATTATGAAAGCCCTTTGTCAAGAGATAGAAGCTACTCAGCAAAAGAGTTTATCGTTGATTTATAAATCAAGCAAACAACGCATTGCTACCCTATTGCTCGAAGTAGCAAGTACTATCAGGAGTCAATCGCGTGAAAAAGCAGCCATTTACTTTGTACCCGAAGAATTTGCCGGGTTGGCGGGCATTGCTGCCAAAAGCTTGATGAAAATATTGCATGAGTTTGAGCAAAAACAATGGGTACAATGCCAAAAAAATCAGCTCATGGTGTTGAACGCAAACGCGTTAGGTAAACTATTATGAGCGCTTGGCTGGCTAGAAAAAACTCCTTGACGGGTAACATGACTAAACGGCGGAATGATTTGAAAATCTCCAATGACTACATCATCGTCTACCCGTACAAAGTTACCCAACTTAGTATTAAACCCAAGACGAACCCTGTCGCCAAGTTGTACTCTGTGCCCTATTATACTACATTCTCCTACAGTGATTGATTTGCCCAGTGTACATTTTAAACCAATAGATGACTTAAATCTTACTTGTACATCTTGCCCTATTTGCGTGTCTAAACCCACACTGCAGTGTTGGTCAAATATAGTGTTTTTACCAATACTAATCCGTCCTACTTTTATAAATTGTTGATTTTCTGATACTTGATTGGTTCCTAGTAGTATGCCATCGCCAAGGTATACATTTTCGCCTATGTCCAACAGTGGAAGGTCACGCAACCAGGCATTGGGGTATATAGTAAAACGAGTATTGCCTTGGTAGCCAAAAGTGCGAAAGAAAAGGTGTTGCAGAGAAGCATCAGAAAAAATAACATTCAACCTGGCAGGGTCATACATGTAATGCCGCAAATACCGGGTATAGGTAACGCGGTATTGGTAAGTAACTCGGTTTGTATCCCTTTTAAACCTTCCTGTTTTGATACCAGCTACAGCTTGAGTAAAATCTGCGTTTGCCTGAAGAGCCAATAACTCCTCTTTGATTTGATTGCCTGAAACAAACATTGCTATAATAAATAAAGTGAATAATCTTTCCATAGCTCTATAGCTTATAGCCACTATAGGTTAACTGGAGCAACGTATCTAACCAAAGCAAAAAAAGTGGGGCTGTCTCATAACTCAAGTCTTGGCAAATTTCCTTAAAGGAAAAACGATTTTTAAAGTATTTTATACCTGACAGGTTTCCAAAACCTGTCAGGTATGATCAATCATTAAAATAATATTTTTCTGAAAATGATGGTTAACTGGAGCAACGTATCTAGCCAAAACAAAAAAAGTCAGACAATAACCAACAGCTATTGCCTGAGCTTATCCCTGTTTAATCAACCAAATCCATCACTAACCAATTGTGCATGAGTCTCCATGCACACTTCAAAAGTAGTGTGTTAAACGTAATGATGCAATAGGATGATCTATATGTTTACAATTTGCTTTATTGATGAAACCTGACCGTGTACAGGTTTCACTAAAAAGCTAATGTGTTGATGGGCAATAGTTTAGAGGTTTCATCGCAGAGATTATCCATTTTTTTGTAATGATTGATATGTTTCCTGTTTTTTATAAAAGAAGGCAGCGAAAAACTTCTCCCAATCCCGTCAGTTGTATATATTGATTGATTATTACCAAACTCCCAATTGATGCTCAGACTACTATACCTACTATATTTGACTTGTTGGCTTACCTTATCGGCAAATGCCCAAACTATTCGTAACCCTTCATTTGAGGGTATACCTGGCACTTCTACTGTACCTGTTCATTGGTTGCCTTGCCAGTTGGGGAGCACCCCAGATATACAGCCAGGCTATTGGTTGGTAACTTTGCCACCGTCTGATGGCAAATCGTACTTGAGTCTGGTATGTCGTTACGACAGTTGGGAGGCTTGTCAGCAGCAGCTTTCTCAGCCTTTGCTCATGGGGAAGTGCTACCAGTATACTATAGACTTGGCTTATTCGCCCAACTTTGCCGGAAGCTTCGGGGCAGTAGCCCAGCTCAGGGTGTGGGGAGGCACTAAAAGCTGTAAACAAAGCGAGTTGCTGTGGGAGTCGGGACCAGTAAAAAAGACGGTGTGGCAGCGGTACCTGCTAGAGCTTGCCCCCAAAGAAGCCAACTACCCCTTTATAATACTGGAAGTCTATTATGTAAAATCAACCCGTTATGAGGGCAACCTACTGCTCGACAACTTTAGGTTTAAACAAGAGGTGCCCTGTCAGTTTTAGTCATTGACCTGCAGTAGTACTCCAGACACTATGCCGTAAACGGGATAAAAAACCGTTTTTAGGTTTCAATCTTTGTACCGCATCGCGTGCTTGCAGAACGGGGCAACCATTTTAGCCATTAAGCGGAGCGACAACCATTAGAATAACCAGGTTTTGGTTAACCATGCCGTTCCAAGTATACATCATTTTTGTTTAATGTTTCACTCTTGAGAAGCCAATCGTAGGGTGGTTTAGCTCAGTGAATTAGAGGAAGCTTTGGGTAAAAAACTTTCCCCATGCTTTGTCTTCAAACTGTTTTTTACGAATTTGCTTGCTATACTATTCTGCGAACCCAATTGAAATTGCTATGGCAAACACCAATCAACATCCTGAACAAATTGCGCGTGATAAGATAGATCAACTACTAGAACAAGCAGGCTGGGCTGTGCAAGCCAAAAACAAGGTAAACCTCAACGCAAGCCAAGGCGTAGCAGTACGCGAATACCAAACCGACGTAGGACCTGCCGATTATGTGTTGTTTGTAAAACGCAAACCTGTAGGCATTATAGAAGCCAAACGCGAAGAAGAAGGGCACCACCTCACGATGGTAGAAGAACAGTCGACCCAATATGCCCACGCCAAACTAAAACACCTCAACCACGACCCTTTGCCCTTTGTATACGAAAGCACGGGCACGCTTACCCGCTTTACCAACTACCACGACCCCAAGCCCAGAGGCAGGCGAGTATTTGGATTTTATACCCCCCAAACCCTGGCCCAATGGCTGGAAGACTACCGCAAAACAGGCAAAACTTTGCGAGGCAATTTGCTCGATATGCCCGCACTCGATACTACAGGTTTGCGTCCAGCGCAAATAGTTGCCATCAATAATTTAGAAACTTCTTTTAAAGAAAATCGCCCCAAGGCATTGATCCAAATGGCTACAGGAGCGGGCAAAACTTTTACTGCCGCTACTTTTATCTACCGATTGCTCAAGCACGCCAATGCCCAAAGGGTGTTGTTTTTGGTAGATACTAAAAACCTGGGCGAACAAGCCGAGCAAGAGTTTATGAAGTTTCAGCCTAGAGACGACAACCGCAAGTTTACCGAGCTATACAATGTGCAACGCCTGAGCTCTAGCCACATAGCCCCCGACAACCAAGTGTATATTAGCACCATTCAACGGTTATATTCTATACTAAAGGGGCAAGAACTGGACGAAAGCGCCGAACTCGACCACCCCAACGAGTCTACTTGGCTGCAAAACCAACTACAAAACAAAGCCCCTATGCCTGTGGTGTACAATCCCAAGTTGCCCCTGGAGATGTTTGATTTTATAGTAGTTGACGAGTGCCACCGCTCTATTTATAACCTCTGGAAACAGGTGCTCGACTATTTCGACGCCTTTTTGGTGGGCTTGACTGCTACACCCGACAAACGCACCTTTGGTTTTTTTAACGAAAACGTAGTAAGCGAATATTCCTATGAAGAATCGGTGACTGACGGGGTAAACGTGCCTTATGATGTATATTTGATAGAAACCGAAATTTCGCAAAAGGGCGCTACTATAGAAGCAGGCTGGCAGGTAGACCGCCGCGACAAGCTTACTCGCCGCACCCGTTGGCAACAAGAAGACGAAGACACCATATATACCAAAAACAACCTCGACAAGAAGGTAGTAAACCCCAGCCAAATACGCCACATCATACGGGAATTTAAAAATGCGCTACAAAAAGACATATTCCCAAACCGCTACGATGACCAAGGCGAATACCAAGTGCCCAAAACCCTCATTTTTGCGAAAACCGACAGCCACGCCGACGATATAATAAAAATGGTGCGCGAAGAGTTTGGCGAAGGCAATGATTTTTGCAAAAAAGTGACCTACAAAGCTCAAGAAGACCCCAAGTCGGTGCTCAACCGCTTTCGCAACAACTACTATCCCCGCATAGCGGTAACTGTAGACATGATAGCTACCGGCACCGATGTAAAACCCCTAGAGGTGCTCTTGTTTATGCGCGATGTAAAAAGCCGCAACTATTTTGAACAGATGAAGGGGCGAGGCACTCGCACGGTGGGCGATGATGCCCTAAAGCAAGTATCGTCAGCGGCGCAGCACAAAACCCACTTTGTGATTGTAGATGCGGTGGGTGCCACCAAATCTAAGAAAACCGACAGCCGCCCCCTAGAGCGCAAACGGTCGGTGGCAACCAAAGACCTGCTAGGCGCAGTGGCTATGGGTGCCAGCGACGAAGACTTGTTTTTGTCGTTGGCAAACCGCCTCATCAGGCTCAACCGTCAACTCTCGCCTACCGAAGCCGAAGGCGTGCTAGAGCATTCGGGCGGCAAAAGCCTGCCACAAATGACCAAAGAGCTATTGGCGGCTTACGACCCTGACACCATAGACACTGCTGCCCAAGCGTTGATGCAAAGCCAGGGCTTGCCCAGCCTGGAGATGGCGCGCGAACAGGCGCAAGCGCAATTGATAGAAACTGCCGCCATTACTTTTAATGGAGAACTCAATGAATACCTCGAAAACGTGCGCCGCGAACACGAGCAAATCATTGACCACATCAACCTCGACCAAGTAACCAAAGCCGAGTGGGACACCAGCTCTACCGACCGTGCCCAAGCAATGGTGCAAGACTTTAGTCAATATATGGCAGACCACAAAGATGAGATCAAGGCATTGAGCATATACTATGACCAACCCCACCAACGCCGCCACGTTACCGAAAAAATGGTGAAGGAGGTATTAGCCGCGCTCAAAGCCGACAAACCCACCTTGGCTCCTTTGGCGGTGTGGGAAGCTTACACCGCTTTAGAAAAGGTGAAAGGGAGCCGCCCCGAAAAAGAACTCACGGCATTGGTGGCGTTGTTGCGCCGCATTACGGGGCTCGACTCGGTGCTTACGGCGTATGACAAAACCGTAGACCGCAACTTTCAGGATTGGGTATTTAAACGGCACTCGGGAGCCAGCCCCAAGTTTAATGACGAACAAATGCAATGGCTACGCATGCTCAAAAATCACGTTGCCACGAGTTTGTATGTAGACCTGGGTGACCTGGACTATAGCCCTTTTGACTCTAAAGGAGGCAGGCGCAAAATGGAAAAATTGTTTGGCAACGAAATACATGCCATTATTGAAGAATTAAACGAGGTGCTGGTAGCCTAAGTAAAACTACAAAAATAACCTAATCCACTGAATTTCGTCTCTGACCGTTGTACTTCTTCAAAAAATAGTTCCGTAGCTAAGGCTACGCAAAGATTTTTTTCATCGTCCAACAAACAGATACTGCCTTCTTTTGGATTACTTTATTTTTTCCATTTTACTAATGCTTACTTTTGATGACTATTTGACAAAATGAAACACAAAGAACTCACCCACAAAATCATAGGTTGTTGTATGAAGGTGCACTCTACACTGGGTGGTGGCTTTCAGGAGGTGATTTACCAACGGGCCCTCAAAATAGAAATGGCTAAACAAGGGCTTGCCTTTGAGCGCGAAATGAGTATGAACATTTATTACGATGGCGAACACATTGGCACGCGTCGGGTCGATTTTTTTGTGGAGGGCACCATTATGCTGGAGCTCAAAGCAGTGGCTCGTCTGGATAATAATCACCTTAATCAGGCTATGAATTATTGTCAGGCGTATAACTTACCCATTGGGCTATTGATCAATTTTGGAGGTAAACGCCTGGAGTACAATCGAGTATACAATATTCATCACCCGGACAATCAACAAAAGAAATAATAGGATGGGTAGGATGTGCAGATGAATAGGATGGTTGTGCTAAGAGCTCACATATACAAAACATAATAGGATGGGTAGGATGTACGGATGAATAGGATGGTTGTGCTAAGAGCTCACATATACAAAACATAATAGGATGGGTAGGATGTGCAGATGAATAGGATGGTTGTGCTAAGGGCTCACATATACAAAACATAATAGGATGAGTAGGATGTGCAGATGAATAGGATGGTTGTGCTAAGGGCTCCACATATACAAAACATAATAGGATGAGTAGGATGTGCAGATGAATAGGATATTTTATGCTAAGTAATCCTAAAAATCCGTGCATTCTACGCATCCTGGTAAAGACAGTTGAGTAGGATAATAGTACTAAGGGCACCACATATACAAAACATAATAGGATGGG
>NZ_CANLRP010000169.1 GCF_947493425.1 uncultured Microscilla sp.
CTCTCCAGAACAAGTCAATGATGCCCTAAACAGGTTTTCATTTGGTAACGAATAATCTGTAGAGTTTTAAGATGAATCATACTTTTTTAGGCAAATTTGGTCATACCTTTAAGCAACTTTCTTTGCGTTTGTACTTGGTTTGCAGAGTGAGTGCTCTATGGGAGCATAATTTTTTTAAATGATGCACAGGTTTATTTTTTTGAATCTTGGCATTAAATCTAAACTTTATTGCTTGTTTAGTAAATACTAATCCACCCAGAAGAGGTGACAAACGAAAACAAGATATGAACGACCTGGCAACAAAATTAATCGAGAAAAACTTACAAACTAAAGACCCTTATCTTGACTTGGGTAACTGTGGCTTGACCAACGCCTCGCCTTGCCTTGAGTTGTTGGCAGCATGTACTCATTTAGAAACCTTGATTTTTTCGGAGAGTTGGCGCGAATGGAATCCTGACACTTTAGACTATTCTGAAGAAACTAGCGTCAATACGGGCAGACAAAACAGATTTATGAGTATTCCTAAGGGTTTGCCTGCATCGCTTAAAAAATTGGTATTGCGTGAAAATAGCATTGACCGAATTGAAAATATAGCTCATCTGACCAACTTACGGCATCTTGATTTGGAAGAAAACGATATTGAGGCTATAGAGAATCTTGATCATTTGGTCAGGCTGGAGCACCTGAACCTGAGGGGAAACGCCATTGAAAAGATGGAGAATTTGAATGCACTCACCCAGTTGGTGCACCTTGAGTTGAGCAGCAATAGCCTTGAGAAGATTGAAAATCTGACCCATCTCAAACACTTAAAAAACCTTGACTTAGGAGAAAATCGTATCAAAAAGATTGAAAACCTGGTGGGTTTGACAGCATTGACTCGGCTTGACTTAGGGTATAATGGGTTTGAAAAGATTGAAGGCTTACACAATTTGCCCCGGTTGAAACAGCTTGAGCTGGAAGAAAATGACATTAAAAAGATTGAAAACCTGAACGGCTTGCCTCAGCTCAAGAGCCTCAATTTGCGCTTTAACAGCTTTAAAAAGCTGGAAAACTTGGATGCGTTGACCGAACTGACTGAACTATCGTTGGGCTACAATGGCATCAAGAAGATTGAGGGCTTGGAAAAATTGACGAAGCTAAAAACGCTGGGTTTGATGTTTAATGGGGTAACAAAGATTGAGAATTTAGATACATTGACCGAACTGGAGAATCTTTGGATGAACCATACGGGCATCAAAAAAATTGAAAACTTAGACAAGCTTACGAAGCTTTCCAACTTGTCGCTGATGTGTAGTAAGGTGTCGAAGATTGAAAATTTGGAAGCGTTGACTCAGTTGACTTTCCTGAGCTTACATGCAACTAAAATCAGTAAAATTGAAAACCTGGAGGCGCTTACCAACCTGACCAGGTTGCGGCTGGACGGTAACGAGGTGGCAAAGGTTGAAAACCTGGGGGCATTGATTAACCTTGATGATTTGATGTTGGGGGGCAACCCCATTAGCAAAATTGAGAATTTAGGTCATTTGATTAAGCTGCGGGAGTTAGATTTAGGGTGTGAGACTATTACTAAAATAGAAAATCTGGGGGGCTTAAAAGCATTAGAAAAATTAGATTTGGGTGGTTCACAAATTGAGACTATCGAAAATCTAGAGGGGCTCACTGGCTTGCAAAAACTGGAATTAAGAGCTACTAAAATCAGTAAAATTGAAAACTTACATCATCTGTCAGGCTTAGCAGAGTTGGATTTGAGCGAGACAGCTATTACCAAAATTGAGGGTTTAGCGGGGCTAGTGGGACTTAAGGAGCTAGACTTAAGCAAGAATAACATTAATAAAATTGAAAACCTGGCAGGCTTGTCCAAGCTTGAAAAACTGAGCCTATGCCAAAACAAAATCACTAAGCTTGAAAACTTGATTGGACTACCTAAGTTAAGGGAGCTTTGCCTGGAAAAGAATGCCATTGAGTGCCTCGAAAATCTGGGGGGCTTGCCCGCGCTCAAGGAGCTTGACCTGAATAACAATCAAATTACTTATATACAACCCAACGCGTTGCCCACCCAATTGGCTCAGTTGAACCTTAACCAAAATCAATTGATAAAAGTGGAGCATCTGGCAGGGGTAACAGGGCTAGTTGGGCTTGATTTGAGCGAAAATAATATTAGTAAAATTGAGAATTTTGAAGATTTGCCTGCTTTAGAAGAGCTTAATTTGAGTTATAACAAAATCACACGGCTTGAAAATTTAGCTGCTTTGCCCAACCTCAGAGAGGCAAGTATACACCAAAACCAAATTACTGACATAGCCGTTGGTGCGGTTACCAAGCAACTGCAAGAACTTGACCTGGAGCACAATCAAATAAGTACCATCGAAAACTTAGTTACTTTTACAGGTTTGAGTCAGGTTGATGTAGAGAACAATCAAATCAAATGGTTTCCAGTAGAGTTGCTTGACTTGCCTCATTTGACCTCGTTGCGGTTAGAGGGCAATCCCTGGCAAAATATACCCGTAGCCATTACAGAGGGTTACCAGGTATTGCAAAATATTAGGCGTTATTGGCAAGACCTTGAGCAGGGTAAAAGCCTGGTTTATCAGGCAAAACTCTTGCTGGTGGGCAATGGGCGAGTGGGCAAAACCAGTTTGGTGCGGCGCTGGCTCGACAATGTTTTTGACCCTAACCAAAGCTCTACCCATGCCATTCAACTACGACAATATATACTACCCCAGGTTGCTCAAGACGAGGCGTTAGAACATGTGCAACTCAATGTATGGGATTTTGGTGGGCAAGATATTTACCATACTACCCACCGTTTGTTTATGCAAACTCAAGCCGTGTTTTTGCTCGCTTGGGATGCGGTGACGCAAGCCACCCCCGAACAAGCCGAAACGTTGGGCGATGGCAGCGAGGTAATTTATAAAAATCATCCATTGTTGTATTGGATCGATTATGCTTATACTTTGGGCAAGCAAAGCCCTGTGTTGGTGGTGCAAACCAAGTGCGACCGTGACGGGGTGCAGGCGCCTCCTCAACTCACCGATGATTTAAAAAGACATTATCAGGTACAACAATGCTTGGCAGTAGACGCGGCAGTAGATGATGCCGCCAAGAATGGATTTAAGGAGCTAAATATTGCTTTACAAAATGTGTTGGTGCATGGCATCCAGCGTACTTGCACCGATTTGCCCGAAAGCTGGTGGCATACTCAACAAGCCTTGGAAAAGCTACAAAAAAAAGGAAAACAAATGTTGAGTGTAGCAGGTTTTGAAACACTTTGTGCCGAGTATCAGGTGCCTAAGGTGTCTTATAGAGTATTGCAAAGTTATTTTCATAATTCGGGCGTGTTTTTTTATCGCCCTGGTTTGTTCAACGACCAGATTATACTGAACCAGCAATGGGCAATAGATGCGGTGTATACCTTGTTTGACCGAACGGGTATGTTTATGCAACACCGAGGCAACGGTTTTTTTACGGGGGCAGACCTGGGTTTGGTTTGGCAGGATAAGTCCAAGGCAGAACAAGAACTATTACTGTCGTTTATGGAGGCTTGCGAGCTATGTATAGACCTCAATCGCCCTCGAAATAAAAAGGCACCTCGTTATATTGCCCCCTTGCTCAAAAGAGAATACCTGGCACCTCAGTTGTTGCCCAATACTCCACCAGCAGAGCAAGCTTCTTTATTTCCCAATGGAGCCGCAGGTTTCTACCTTAAGTTTTGTCATCCGGTATTGCATGCTGCCGTCATGCACCGTTTTATTTTGCGTACCCACCACTTTGCTTCTCGTGACAATATCAGGCAACAATGTATTTTGTTAGAAGTGGCAGGCGCTCAGGCATTGGTGGAGGCTTTTCCAGAAAAGAATGAATTAACCCTACGATTAAACACGGAAAACAGTACATTGCTTAGCCAAATTCGCAATGAGTTGAGCGAAATACAGGAAGGCATAAGTGGTATTGGGGAGTGGGTAAGCATAGATGGGCAAGGGTATGTAGCAATGGAGGAGTTATGGCAAAATCAACACTCGCTTCAAGTAATGGGCGACAATGGGCAAGCTTATGAAGTGACAGCGTTTGAGGTGTTTTTGGGCTTGGATAAACAAGTACGGCTAGTGCATTGGGGATTAAATAAATTGCCTATTAATTTGGATGAATTCTGTTTTCTGACGAGTCGTGAAAATGGCGGATAGCCATAGCTATCTAACTTTTTTACGAGGAAGTCAGGGGGCAAAAGCTCACAGTCCCGAACTTGATTCGGGGACGCCAAAGAATATGTGAGTAACTTAGTACCCAATGCACTAGGAAAACAAAAGATTGATGAAGATGTTCATAAATAGTATTCAAAACCATCAGAAAAACTACTATTTAAATAAAGTTTTGTTGTTATTATAAAGGGAGCTAACTTTACTGTTATATTCAAAGATGAGCGCCTTCATCAACAGTTTTAAGCACCAAACCCTTTGCCTGTAAAAATTGAAGCTTACATTGAGGTTCCAGCCGGCAAACTGACACACAGGTGGAGGCAACGGAAGCGTTTTTTTATAGTGCAGTCTGTAGACTTTTAATAAAACAGCTTTTTACACCTGCCAGGTTTTCAAAACCTGGCAGGTGTGGATAGACTTCTCTTTATTATAGGTTTGCAAATATTAAATTTCAACTGCCTATACTAAGGAATTGTTCAAAAATAAATTTACACTCTAAGGGGTGATTTTTCGCCTTGATACTTCGTTATTTTTATTGCCCGTAGCGCTGCTATGGGCGCAAAAAATAGCCTCGTCTCAAAACAAAACCTCTACCTCAAGAATGGTAATTTAATTTCTCACCATTCCTAAAAAAAACGGGGAGAATAAAACTAATGATAAAGCCTTGCTAACAGCTTGTTGAACATTCATCGAACATGGCTTTAAATACGAAAATTTAGACAAGCTCTAAAGATTAGATAAAACATCATGCACACAATCGAACAAGACACCTATATAAAAGAAACCTATGGCGTAGAGGGCATGAGTTGCGCTGCTTGTGTGGCAAGTGTAGAAAGTACCCTGCAAAATATAGAAGGCGTAGAAAGTGCCACTGTAAACTATGCCAACCATACTGTGCAAGTAGTTTATGTACCCGATTGGGTAAGTGAACAAGCCCTGCAAAAAGCAGTACAGACCGCTGGTTATGGCTTGCTCATTGCCTCTGCCGAAGCAGGTTCTGCTACTGATCAACTGGCTCAACAACAGCAAAAGGCTTTGCGCCAACTCAAACAAAGCCTGGTGGTAGCAACTGTGTTTACAATACCACTCGTGATCATTGCTATGGGGTTCCCTGGCTTGCCCTATGCCAATTTTTTGATGTTGGGTTTAACCACTCCAGTATTGATTTTTGCAGGTAGATCATTTTACCAAAATGCCTGGACGCAAGCCCGCAGTGCCAAAGCCAACATGGACACTCTGGTAGCACTCAGTACGGGTATCGCTTTTGTGTTTAGCCTTTTCAATACGTTTTACCCCGCATACTGGCTGCAAAAAGGGCTCGCTGCTCACGTATATTATGAAGCTTCGGCAGTAATTATTGTTTTTATTTTATTAGGAAGGTTGCTAGAGGAGCAAGCAAAAACGGGTACGTCTACGGCAATCAAAAAGCTCATTGGGCTGCAGCCCCAAACTGTGACTAGAGTTAGCCCAGAAGGAAAGCTTGAGCAAATAGCACTGACTTTAGTACAAACCCACGATGTATTGTTGGTAAAACCAGGTGAAAAAATTCCGGTAGATGGGCAAGTGATCGAAGGGCAATCGTTGGTAGATGAAAGTATGATTTCGGGCGAGCCAGTGCCCATAAGCAAGCAAGTAGGTAGCCTTGTATTTGCCGGAACGATCAACCAAAAAGGAAGTTTTAGGCTCAAGGCCGAAAAAGTAGGGGAAGAAACCTTACTTGCCCAAATCATAAAAAATGTACAAGAAGCGCAAGGGAGCAAAGCTCCGGTACAAAAACTGGTGGATAAAATAGCGGCAGTGTTTGTACCAGTAGTCATGGGCATTGCAGTGTTGAGTTTTGTTGCTTGGTTGCTTTGGGGGGACGAAAACGCTTTTTCGCAAGGTTTATTGGCAATGGTAACAGTGCTGATCATTGCCTGCCCCTGTGCTTTGGGGCTTGCTACGCCTACTGCCATTATGGTGGGTATAGGCAAAGGGGCTGAACATGGCATCTTAATTAAAGACGCCGAAAGTCTTGAACAAGCTGGGCGGGTAGAGGTGGTCTTGCTCGATAAAACGGGCACCATTACTCAGGGAGCACCCGCTGTAGTAGATGTTGCCTGGGCAAGCGATTCAGCTCCTCCCAACGTTTTGCTGGAGATAATGGCGAGCATAGAACAACGCTCGGAGCACCCACTGGCAAATACTATTGTACAATATGCCCAAGCTCAGGGTATTGAGCCAAACAGTGATGCCTTGAGCCAGTTTGAAAGTATTACAGGCAAAGGCGTAAAAGGCGTGTGGCAAGGACAAACCTATTGGGTAGGCAATGCACGCCTGATGGCAATTCAAAATCTTGCGCTTCCTTTGGACTTGACTATAGCCAGTGAACAATATAAGCTAAAAGGCTATACTATGATATTTTTGGGAAGCGGCCAAACAGTAAAAGCCGTATTTGCCCTGAGCGATCCTGTCAAAGAGAGTTCCAAGGCGGCCATTATGCATTTGCAGCAAGAGGGCAAACAGGTATACATGCTCACAGGAGATAGTGCGGCTTCGGCAAAAGTGGTGGCTGCTCAAGTAGCAATTAATGACGTATACGCCGAAATGTTGCCACAAGACAAAGCCGACTTTGTGCGCAAGCTACAGGCTGAAGGTAAGGTAGTGGCAATGGTAGGAGACGGGATCAATGACTCAGAGGCATTGGCGCAAGCCAACATTAGTATAGCCATGGGCAAAGGGTCAGACATTGCTATAGATGTGGCAAAAATGACCTTGATCTCTTCCGACTTGCAAAAACTTCCCCAAGCGTTTGCGCTTTCGCGTAGTACCATGCGCACCATTCGACAAAACCTATTTTGGGCTTTTATTTATAACCTGGTGGGCATTCCTATTGCGGCAGGAGTGTTGTATCCCATTAACGGCTTTTTGCTCAACCCTATGCTTGCCGGGGCTGCTATGGCGCTTAGCTCGGTGTCGGTAGTAAGTAATAGCCTTTTGCTGAAGTTTTTTGATAAGAGGTATGCAGAAAGCTTACAAGGAGATATTACGAGTTAGAAACTCCGGCAGGGCTTCTAAATCCCTTGCATATCAGCTTCAAAGATCTCCGAACTTAGAGAAGCTAACTGTTTTGTTAAAGAACTGAATGTAATGAGTTCAGCGGGGCTACGCCAGCGTTGCATACCACCCCTCCAACTAAAGGTACTCAGAAATGTTATACTTTGACCCGTCATGAGTATATTCGCCCCGATTTAGTAATACCATTATCAAAAACGAACAACTATCAAATGCAAACAACCCCTACGCCTGCACCCAATACCCGCTCTAGCGCTGCTGGCAAAGACTACCGACAGCCATTTTTAGTCATTACCTTTTTGTTTTTCATGTGGGGTTTCATCACCGTCATGAACGATGTATTGATCAATAGCTTTGAGAAAATATTCCAACTCTCCGCCTTGCAACAGTCTTTGATTCAACTTTGTTTCTTTGGGGCATTTTTTATCATTTCTTTACTATACTTCCTTATTTCCGCCCGGTCAGGCAAAGACCCTGTCAACCAAATAGGCTATAAAAACGGCATGGCTATTAGTTTAGCCATTAGTGGAGTAGGTTGTATGAGTTTTTATCCGGCAGCCCAGACAGCCTCTTATGGAGTATTTTTGCTTGCCCTGTTTGTGTTGGCCACTGGGGTTACCTTATTACAGGTTTGTGCCAATCCTTATGCTGCATTATTGGGTGCCCCCGAAACTGCCTCTAGCAGGCTCAACCTGGCCCAGGGGCTCAACTCGTTGGGTACTACAGTAGGTCCGCTTATTGGAGTACTGCTTATTTTTAGGGTGTTTTCAAACGGTGTAGCCACCTCGGTATCGGTAGGCAAAACTTATTTGTTGTATGGAGTTATCTTTTTGGTGCTGGCGTTGGTGGTACGATTTACTTCGTTGCCACTTTTCCGGAACAGCGGCAAAATAGAAAAAGGTTGGGGCGTGCTCAAATTTAGACATTTACGCCTGGGAGCAATTGCCATCTTTTTTTATGTAGGTGCCGAAGTGTCGGTGGGCAGTTGGCTGGTCAAGTTTCTGATGCTCGACCATATTTCGGGTTTGAGCCGTGAGTCGGCAAATTATTTTCTTGCTTATTATTGGGGCGGGCTCATGATTGGTCGTTTGATGGGTACTGTGTCGTTAGGCAAAGCAAAAGCAAGCACCAAGTATGTCACGATGGCATTGATTTCATTGGGAGTGTTTGCCTTTATTTACTTGATTACTGGCATCAAAAAAGATGGTGGAAATATTACTCTTCAGTTGTTGGCATTCGACAATGTAGGCGTTTTTCTTATCTTTTTGTCGCTCAACTATTTTGCTTTTTTGTGGGGAAAATCCAGCCCCTCGCGTTCTTTGAGCATTTTTAGCGTAATCATCATTGCTTTGTTGCTCATAGTGATATTGGGCACGGGCAAACTTGCTTTTTGGGCAGTTATTAGCATTGGTTTGTTCAACTCTATCATGTGGTCTAACATTTTTACTATGGCAATCAAAGACCTGGGCAAATACACCAGCCAGGGTTCATCATTGCTAGTCATGGCTATAGTAGGTGGCGCCATATTACCTCCTTTGCAGAGCATTATTATCGACCAAGGATTTATTCAGCTATCATTTTTAGTACCTTTGGTAAGCTATTTTTATATCTTGTATTATGGCGTGGTGGGACATAAGCCAAAAGTTTAATTACGATTTACAAACAGCTACTTTCTCCTGTATTAAGGCTTGTTGCTAAAAGCTTATGGCTATAGGCCTTACCAACTCTCAACTTTTTTCAAACTTTCCTCTTCTCTGTCAAGTTACATAAACATATACATACAATTTTGACAAAAACCTTGTAATACATATATAAACTGGAAAAAATGACAACAAAACCAGAAGAGAAAACAGAAGAGAAAATAAGAAAAGGCTACCTTACTTATGTGCTAGAGCACAACGAAGCTCCCGGCTCGGCGTATAAGTTGTGTAAGTTTATTGACTTACCCGAAGAAGAGTTTTACCAGCACTACACTACAGTAGATGCCGTAGAAAACGACATTTGGAAAAGCTTCTTTGATAAAACTGTAGACCGTATAGAGCAAGACGAGGTGTATGCCAGCTATACGGTACGCGAAAAACTCCTGGCTTTTTATTTCACCTGGATAGAAGAACTCAAAGGTAAGCGCAGCTTTATACTGGCAGTGTACAACGCCAAAAAAAGTCGAGGAATACGTCCCGAAGACTTCAAAGTATTCAAAGAGTTTAAGCAAGCATTTAAAGAATACTGTCACATGTTGGTCAATGAGGGGCTGGAAAGTGGCGAAATTGTCGAGCGCCCCTACATTACCAAGCAATACGCCAAAGCACTGTGGGTACAAGCACTTACTATCCTTAAGTTTTGGATCAAAGATACCAGCAAAGCTTTTGAAAAAACCGATACTTTTATCGAAAAATCGGCCAACCTTGGTTTCGATCTAATGGGGCAAACCCCGTTTGACTCTGCCTTTGATTTTATGAAGTTTGCCTTCCAGAGCAGAATGAAATAAGCTTCTTTCTGGAAGGGCATAAACACAAGTCAATGTTTAAATAAGCTTTGAAGGTAAACCAATCAACTGCATAACTTGGAGCATAATCAGTATCATAAACAACCAACTTATAATGAGTACCTTCAACAACTTGTAACTACTTATTTTGTACCCATCAATGATAACACAAAAATTCTGGTTGTTGGGGTTGAGCCGTGTGTTTACATATTGCTTAGCCGTAAATTCCGCACAGCGGACAACATAGATTAAACACTAAAGAATGAAGTCACAAAAAAAAATACCTACATCAAAAGTTCAACGCGCCACCAAATTTGTGAAAACAGGTGTAAAAGTGGGAGGCAACTATATCAAGCATTACGCAAAAAAAGCGGTCAATCCTTCACTGAGCAAAGAGCAACTGCATGAAGACAACGCCCGCGATATTTATAACTCGTTGAGCGAGCTTAAGGGAAGCGCCCTTAAGGTAGCCCAAATGATGAGCATGGAGAAAAACGTATTGCCCAAGGCCTATACCGACCGCTTTACGATGGCACAATACAACGCTCCCCCCTTATCGGGACCTTTGGTGGTCAAAACCTTCAAACAATACTTTGGTAAATCGCCTCAGGAAATTTTTGATAAATTTAATATGGAAGCCGTCAATGCTGCCTCTATAGGGCAAGTGCACGAGGCTTTTATAGGAGGGAAAAAACTGGCGGTAAAGGTGCAGTATCCAGGGGTGGCCGATAGCATAGAGTCTGACCTGAAAATGGTACGTCCTTTTGCCCAACGTTTACTCAAGCTAAACGAGAAAGACATAGACAAGTACATGGGCGAAGTAAAAGAAAAGCTGACCGAAGAAACCAATTATGAGCTAGAGTTGGCCCGTTCGGTCGAAATATCGGAAGCGATCAGAGCTGCCAACCTGGGCGATTTGGTCTTTACCCACTATTACCCTGAATATTCCAGTACGCGTATTTTGACTATGGATTGGCTGGAGGGTACTCACTTGACCGAGTTTATGAAAACCAATCCTTCGCAAGAGGTGCGTAATAAGGTGGGGCAATTGTTGTGGGATTTTTATGACTTTCAGATGCATACCATCAAAAAAGTACACGCTGACCCTCATCCGGGTAACTTCTTGATGCGCGAAGATGGCTCGTTGGGAGTGATTGATTTTGGTTGTGTCAAAGAAATTCCTCACGATTTTTATGATTTATATTTTGTAGTGCTTCAGCCCAACATTCTGGACAATGAAGTATTGCTCGATGAGGCATTGTATGCGCTTCAGTTTTTGTATGAGGACGATACTCCCGAAGAAATCAAATTCTTTAAAGGTATTTTCCAGCAAATGATTGAGTTATTGTGTCGCCCATTTAGGTACGATACTTTCGACTTTGGCAATGATGCCTATTTTGAAGAACTATTTAGGTATGGAGAAAAGCTATCTAATATGAAAGAGCTACGCGAAAGCACCAAGTCACGCGGTTCGCACCATTCGTTGTACCTCAACCGCACCTATTTTGGGCTCTACTCTATGCTCAACGAGCTCAAAGCAAATATACGCATTACCAAGCCGTTTGATTAAAGCGTTGGGTGTAGAATTATAAGGTTGAATTGTTCTGCCGTTAATTATAGCAGAACAATTCAATTTATTTCAAAAAGTAAAACTAAAAATTGACATCTCCTTGAATATTACTATGGTTGATTTGGTTTTTGACCCCTCCGTGGTTATACACATTCTTGTTTTCTTCCACCTTACTTTGTTGTGCTTTAGTATTGCTTACAAGAGGCGCTTCAGGCGGCAAAGCATACTCAAGATATGCTTCGTCTAGAGTATACAATCGCCAAGGCAACTTCTCGTCCTCCTCAGAATTACGTTTGACAGACCCGCGCCAAAGCATAGGCGTTGCCTCTATTCTATACCTCTTGCCTTGCCCCCCTTGCACCGCCTCTATATAATGGCAAGTGCTCTCGAAAGCCTCTCGCAGGTTGTCGCCACTGGCAATATTGTTATAAAACTGCACGGCAAAATCGCTGGCAAGCTTATCGCCTACCGCCACCCTTGTGGCAATCACCGATTTTACCCCCGCCTCAAACAACGTTTTTACATGATAATGGGTAGAACAACCATTCAAAAACACCAATTGCAATGCGTCTTTATTGCGCTTTGCAAGTTCTTTGGCAAGCGGGGTAAAAAAACTATCGTGGTCTACCAGCTTGAGCCCCACACTATTGGCGTGCCCCCCATAATGAAAAATAGCAATGCGATTTTTCCACCTTTTCAGAAACTCAAAATAATCTGCCAGGTGAGTATCACTTCTCACAATGTGTTTGCATTGTTTTTCGTCTAAAGGCATGAGCATAGATTGAATAGCATTTTGTTCTTCAGTCAAATACTCAAGGTCTTGTTTGGGGTTGGCAAACACGGTGAACACCACTGGCAAGGGCGAGTTTGCTCCCTTTGTTGCGTCCGATGATTGCCCCGTGATTTTCTCCACTTCCTTTTTTATCAAATCTGCGAGTTGGGCATTGGGCACATCGGCACCTCCCATGTATTGCGCTTGCTGTAGAAAATCGGCTTGTATTTCGGCAATGTTTTGTTGCCTCAAATCAATCTCCGCCTGGTGGCTTTGGCGCATGTCGGGATCATTTGCGTTGTTTTTGAGGGCACGATAGCGTACAATTATACTGTATTCGGCTTGTACCTGTGTTTTGAGCGCCTCAATGAAAGATGGGGGAAATGAATGCATGGATTGTTAAATGTTGAGTTGAAAGTAAGCTTAACCATATTTTGTGAAATTGGCAACAAAATATCGTAAAAAATCGTGTTACTTTGATGCTTTACTGGTGCACATCGTTTAAGCATGTGTTATCAACACAACCTACCTATAACTACCCATTTCACTGCTTTAGCGGAAAAAAACAGCCTTGCAAAAGTCTGAAGGCAAAGCAACTTTAGCCTAACTTATCCCCAGTTTTTTTGACTTACTTCCTTACAAACCACGAGGACAAAAATCATTGGTTTTGAGGAGAAAACTAAGCAACATAACCCAGATATTTGCTCCTGTAATTTATTTATAAACTTAAAAACTAAATGTTATGAAATTTTTGAATGAAGAATTCCAAAAACCCACTTTCCCAAATTTTGACATTGTATACCATGCGCAAATGCCGGGAGGCGAAGGGAGTACCTCTGATGATGATGCTGATGCTGAAGATAAACCAACGGGTGACCGTGACTAAGGCAACCTTGGAATGAGATGATGACAGGCAATGGGTGCTTTCTTAGACATAGAAAGGGCTCATTGCCTCCTTAAATGTACAAAACCAGGAAACAGTGAAACAAACGATTTCTTTTTTACAGAAAATATACGAATTTGGGGTGTTTAAAATATTTTGCTCACCTTTCAAAGCCAATCCTTATATCACCATGAAACAGCTATTGTATATTTGGGCGTTCCACCTACTGCTTGCTTCTGCCTGCTTTGCCCAAACCAAAACCCAACTCAAAAAGATTGACAGTCTTAAGGCGAGGGTGGCTCAAGTTGCTTTGCCCGATACGGCAAAAGTAGACGACTTGAACGAGCTTGCCTGGCTACACCGTAACTTTGACAATAAAGCTACTTTAGGCTATGCCCAGCGAGCAAAGGCGCTTGCCCAACAAGCTGGGTATAAATTAGGGCTTGCTACCGCTTATAATCGTTTGGCTACCGCCCATAAACGGAAAGATGAGTATGAAAAAGCAATCAATTATTATAAACAAGCCCTGACTATAGAAGAAGAACTTCAACATAATTATGGCATTTCCAGAGCCTATAATAACCTTGGCATTGTACTAAAAAAGCAGAGAAAGTATCAAAATGCCTTAGCACATTTTCAACAAAGCCTTCATTATCTTCAGAAAAGTAAGAAGCATAGCCAAGCCAAGGTAGCGATCAAAAAGCTGAATATGGCGAATTGTTATAAGAGTATAGGACAAGTACAATTGGCAATGAAATATTATTTGGAAGCGATAAATGCATTTGGGGGGAATAAGCAATCAAAACGCTTTCATCTGATAGGTAATTGCTACCTAAATTTAGGGACTCTCTACCAAAAAACAAATCATTTCAAAAAAGCCAGAACATATACCTTAAAAGCTTTGACGCTTTTTGAAAAAGGACGAAATAAAAGGCTTTTGATTACAACCTACAACCAGTTAGGGGTTTTGCATTATAAGGTAAGTGACTTTGAAGTAGCCCTGAAGTACTATTACCAGAACTTAAGCTTAAGAAAAGAGCTAGGCTCTACCCAAAATATCCAAGGGGTATATAATAATATGGGCTTAACCTATTTGCAGTTAGCCAAGTTAGACAGTGCCCAATATTTCCTACAAAAAAGCATTGCATTTTCGCTTGAAAAAAACGATTTTCAGACCCTTGCTCAAGCGTACAACAACCAAGGTTTGGCGTTGACCAAAGACAAAAAATACCTGAACGCGACCGAGTATTTTACTAAAGCATTGCAATTGTCGGAGAAAGTGGGAGATAAGGTAAACCGTCAGGACGCATTAGAAAACCTCAGCAACGCCTACGCCAAAATGGAGCAGTACGACAATGCCTTTCAATACTTTGATCAATATAAAAATGCGCGCGATTCGTTAGAAATCAACTTTCGAAAGGCAATGGATTATAAAGAAGATTATGAGAAAGAAAAACATCAACGTGAATTGTTGGAGAAAGACCAAAAAATAAAAAGCGCCGAAATTGACCGCCTCAAAGAATATTCGTTTAGGCAAACTTTGGTAAACTACTTTTTTGGGATAGGTTTGCTCTTGTTGCTCATCATTGTGTTTGCCATTGTAAAAAACTACCAAGAACGCCGCAAAGTGCGCGATCAACGACAAAAAATAGATAAATTGCTCAACGACCAAGAACTTCTTGCCTTGAGCAAAATGCTGGAAGGACAAGAAAAAGAACGCGAACGGGTAGCCCAAGACTTACACGACAGGCTAGGGGGGATGCTCTCGGTAGTGAAAATGCAATTTACTGCCTTGAGCCAGTCGGTAGATTGGGTACAGCCCGAACACGAGCAAAGGTATGACAAGGCAATGAACCTACTCGACGAAACCTGTGATTCGGTACGCAAGGTATCGCACGATATTTCGGCGAAAGCCTTACAAAAATTTGGCTTGATTCCCGCGCTCAATGACCTAAAAGTAAACATAGAAGACACTCAAGCCTTAAGGGTAGAGGTGATAGATACGGGCTTTGAAAAGCACCGCCTGCCCGCCAAATACGAGGTGCAAGTATACCGCATAGTGCAAGAGCTATTGGGTAATGTGTTGAAGCACGCCGATGCTCAAGAGGTAGAAATTCAACTCTATTGGAAACACGAAGAAGTCAACTTGCACATTAGCGTAGAAGACGACGGACGGGGCTTTGATGTGGCAGAGGCTCAAGCCAAAAGAGGCATTGGGCTGGCAGGGCTTGATTCTAGAGTAAAGTCGCTTTCTGGAACATACAGTATAGACTCTAGTATGGGCAAGGGTACCACAGTAATGCTAGACATTCCTGTGTCAATCACAACTAACGAAATAGGAGAAACTAAGCAACCAAAAAAGTAAACCATTATGCAAGACAAAGAAAAAATCAAAGTAATTATTGCTGACGACCACCACATGGTGCTCGATGGGCTGGAGGCGTTGATTAAAGTAACCGACGATATAGAAGTAATAGGGCTTGCCTACAATGGGCACCACGCGTTTAAACTGCTGGAACTGAACCAACTAGATGTAGACATTGCGGTGCTAGACATAGACATGCCCGTGCAAGATGGGCTAGAAACCACCCGAAAAATAAGAGCCGAATACCCCAATATCAAGGTGTTGATTTTGACCATGCACAACAACGAGTCTTACATCAAAGAAATCATTGCGGCAGGGGCTTCGGGCTATATTCTCAAAAACAAAGGAAGCAACGAATTGGTCGAAGCCATTCGCGCCATTCACTCGGGCGAAGAGTATTTTAGCAAAGCTGTGACTGATACCCTCATCAAGAGCATTCAAGACGGTAAAAAAGCCAAGCCAAACCCTCAGGTAAAACTGACCAAAAGAGAAAAGGAAGTGCTTGCCCTGATAGGCGAAGGGATGACTACGAAAGAAATAAGCAAGCAATTGTTTATTGCTAACACTACGGTAGAAACCCACCGCCGAAACCTGATAGATAAGCTAGGGGTGAAAAACAGCAAGAAGTTGCTTTTGTATGTGGCAAACAACAAAGAGAGCAAACAATAAGGTAGGCCATGACACAACAAACCTAGGTGTTGTTGGTGGGTATTCATCGATACCATTCCAACAGTGAAGGCGTAGAGAGGCTGCGTAAACGATGTAAATGCCAGGATAAGACTATTTTTATTGGCAGCAAGCTAACGCAACCAATATTCATAGCAAGCCTTTGATCGATAAAGAGAGAAGTAGGGGAGGGCGAGGAGTCTATTGATAAGGGCTTGTTTAATTTCATAGTGCTTTATGATGAAAGCGACCATTTAGAGTTTGTTTAAAATTAGCTGAAAAGGCTGAGCCCCGAAGACAAGTTCGGGGTTTCTAAAACCTCCGAATATAAGTTTAAAGGGGGCTGTTCTCCTTCTAAAATCAACATTTAAACTGACTTTGAAGGGATTAACCGCAAAGGTTTTGACTCTTTTTTTACCCATCTATCTACTCTTGATTGACTCTGGTAAAGCTTCACTATGATCATTACATTTCAGGGTCATTTCCTCAAGAATATTTTGCCAAAACGAGCAGACACATTTTCTGAAGTATTAAGTAGTCATTATTAAATTTCCGATTTGTTTTTTTCCAATTTTCTTACTTGAGCAAGGTAAAAGCCAACAAGTTGTATATAGCAACTTTTGTAAACATCAGAAGTTTAAATTATTGACTGTCAGCAGTAAGTCAGGTAAACATTTGATGTTTTCTCTGAAAATGTTTTCTACCTGTTTTTTAGCCAAAAAAATGCCTTAAATGCTATTTTAGGGCTATTTAAGTACCATTTTGGAAATCATACATGGAAATGCCTACAACTATGCTTGCTTGTTTACTTTTTGTTTACTTGGTATTTGGGCAGTTGCTCCCTGTTTACCGTTGTGGTTAGCAAAATATTACTAAACCAAAAGTTTATCAAGATGCATAAAATCAAATTGACCTACTGGTACTTAATGTTTGTAATACTTGCTGTATTGCCCCATTTGTTAACAGCACAAAATGTGACCGATCAACGGCAGCATTGCAATGGTATACCTGTATGGAGCGCGTCTCAGGTATATGCTGCAGCTGGCAATGTAGTGACTTATCAAGGTAAAAAGTACAGTAACAAGTGGTGGACAAAAAACGAAAGTCCAACGAAATCAATGAACGCCAATCCCTGGCAGTATCTGGGCGATTGTGCAGCCGGCGCATTGGCTATTGTAGAGCCAACCGCCAACGCCTTAATGACCACAGGTAGCACCGTGGGCATCAAAGCATTGGTTTCGGGGGCTTTGGCCAATGTAGCCAGGGTAGAGTTTTATGTAGGGAACCAAAAACTGGGACAAGACCTCAGTGCTCCTTATACCTTTGTGTGGCAAAATGCCTCCCAAGGCACACATAACCTGGTGGTCAAGGCCTACGGATTAGACAATACCGAGCTGGGGCAAGATCAAATAAGTATAAAAGTAGCCGACAATACCCAAGGCGACTGTTGGGGAATACCTGCCTGGAGTGCTACTCAAGTATATGCAAAACCAGGCAATGTGGTGGCTTACCAAGGCAAAAAATACCGCAATAAATGGTGGACAAGAAACGAGCGTCCAGCGGATACAGATGGCAACCCGTGGGAGTTGTTGGGCGATTGTGGGGGAGGCAGTAGCAATGTACCGCCTACGGTAAGCTTTACTCAACCTGCCAACAACAGTCAATTTCGCGAAGGTCAATCTATCGATTTACGAGCCACTGCTCAAGATTCAGACGGCCAGGTAACCAAGGTGAAATTTTATGCCAACAACACCCTGTTGGGTGAAGCGACCAATGCCCCTTACACATTTGCCTGGAGTGGAACCTTGGCAGGTCAGTATCAATTGACTGCAGTAGCCCAAGACAATGACGGGGCAACTACCACTTCGGCCGCCATTACAGTATCGGTAGTGAGTGGACAACCCCCAGCCGTAAACATTACCTCGCCTAACAGTGGCAGCCAGTTTGCTCAAAATGCCGCCATTACGATCAAAGCCGATGCTTCTGATGCAGATGGTACAGTGACGAAGGTAGCGTTTTATGCCAACGGTCAAAAGTTGGGCGAAACCACTAGTGCAACAGGAACTAAGTTAATATAGTATTAATTTCCTTTTCCTTTGTAAAGCCTTTGAACTTCCACTTCAA
>NZ_CANLRP010000170.1 GCF_947493425.1 uncultured Microscilla sp.
GTCGAGTAGGTAAGGGGATTTTCACCCCGAACCTCTCACAGAACCGTGCGTGATAGTCTCCCATCACACGGCTCTTGTTATACAAATCATCATAATTTAACTCCTGCATTCCAGTGATAAAATAGATACGGATAATCTCGCCTCACATTCCTTAACCATTGATAGCCTTTCTTTATACTCCTCTTCAAGCGTTTGTATTTATTTATCGCCCACTTGACGAGTCGCAGATCGAAAACTTGGAAAACTATGTCCATTTCCCACTTGCGGAACTTACCATAATACTGGTAGATACCACATAGTATTGGATTTACTTGCCCCGCTATGTATTGAAGTGTCGATGATGTTCAACGATATAGCTTCATTTCTTTCCACTTTTGGGCTATTTGCTTCTTGGCTTTCGGACTGATAACGCAATCGAAACGCAGAAACAGCCGTCCATCTTTGGTTTTATTTGTTCTTGGTTGGAATCTGAAACCCAGAAAATCAAACTTCTTTGGATAGCTTTTCTTGCCTTTACCATTATTCCGACAACACACAATTTTCGTCTTTTCTTCATTCAGACGTAATTTACATTCGTTTAAGCGTGCGCGGATTGCTTGAAGGTTGAAAATGACAAAATACAGAGCTTGATGGTAGGAGGAAGGGGTTTGTTAGACCGACCATTGAGGTGGACGATTAGACCTTGGTTTAGAGGTTTCTATCAAAAACCTGAGCGTTAAGTAGCTATTGCCCCTTGGGATTGACCAATTTGTTGCCAAGGGGTTTGTTATTTGAGGGTAAATAACTGATGTTATGCATGGAAACCTAAACCTGGGTTATATTGCTCGGTTGTGAGATGGCTGAGTGACGCATCGCGGAACGGTTTAACAATGAAAATAAAAACCAGACACCAGGCATCTGTAACTTGTGTTACCAATTACTTGGAATAATCGCCTAAAAGTATTTTTTTAGGAAAACGTTAAACTATTCTTTTTACAATCACATCAACGACTACGACTATGATAGACATCCCTTACTTTGCCGACCTTCACTGTCATCCTACTATGAAGCCTTTTCGTCAGGTGCCACAAGCAAATATTTTTGATAATATAGATACTCAAGGAGCCTGTCAGGAACTAAACTGGCTCACTCGACCTGCTGCCAAAAACATTGTAAAAGTATCGCAAACTAATATAATGAAGTGCCAACAAGGGAAACTCAGGCTAATGTTTGCTTCTATTCATGCGCCTGAGCGTAAATTTTTTGATCTGAAAGACTGGGTAGAGTTTATGCTTGAATTTAGTGCCAACGACCAAACAGTAAAACTTGGGGTGTGTATGACAGGCTTTGATCGTTCTGTTGTAGAAGGGTATATAGACGCCCATCGTAAGAATAAAGACCAAGCCATTCATTATTTTGACGAAACCCAACGCGAATATGAATACCTGGTGATGCAAGCAAAACAAAATGAGTGTGTGGACATTGCGGGCGATTATGAAGAACTGCAGCGCATTTTGAGTACACCCAATTCAGTGGCAATTATCCCAACTATAGAGGGCATGCATAGTTTGGCTATTTTCACCAATTTTGAGCAACAGAACTTGAGTTTTGATCAGGTAAATGACATAGCCGACCCTTACTATCAGCATTTTGCCACCCAGTACCAAATTAATATTGGAAGAATAAAAAGCTGGGGAGAAGGGAAGCACGCCCCCTTTTTTATTACGTTTACGCACTACTTCTGGAACTTGCTCTGCGGGCACGCCAAATCGGTAGAAAGCTTTGCCATGAGTCAATCATTTAATATGGATAAAGGTTTTTCAGCGTTGGGCAAGGTAGCTATCCACGCCTTGTTGAGCCGCGAAAATGGGCGACGTATACTGGTAGATACCAAACACATGAGTGTAGCATCGCGCCGAGATTTTTATAGTATTTGGGACCATTACAAGAGTCAAGGCGATAGTTTTCCTATTATTTGCAGCCATGCAGCCCTCACCGGAAAGGCTACCTTGAGCGACCTGGAGGCAAGCTATGACAAAGGGCATGTGCTCGAAAATGAATATTTCAACACCTGGTCTATCAACTTATGCGATGAAGATGTACGATATATTCATCAATCGGGTGGTTTGATTGGGTTAATGTTTCATGATGAGCGCATGCCAGGTGGTTTAGCCAAACAAGCCATTGAGAAGGCCAAGGCATTGCCCGATGCCCAGGAAAGGTATGACCAAATGCGCAATGAGTATTTACGCCTTTGGATGGTCAACGCGCTACAGGCAGTGAGGGCAATCAACGATGTAAGTGCCTGGGATATACTCTGCATTGGCTCTGACTATGACGGTATTTTAAATGGCTTTGATATTTATGAAGACGTAGCCTGTTACCCCGATTTGCAATTGCATTTATTTCAATACTTGCACAACCCTTTGCCTTGTCCTTTTGTAGAAGGCTTGCAAACTAAAGATGCCATCAAAAAACTCTACTTTGGATTAACACCTGAGCAAATTATGGAAAAAGTGTTGTACAAAAATGTAGATAATTTTATGATGCGTTATTACAACGATTATTATTTGAAACAAGGCAAAGCAGTAAATTTAATGGCATAAGGGGCTGATAATAAAAGTCTTGCCTGTGTTTTAACTCAACATTTTTGTTTACAACAATCATTCATTATTTGCTGAATGCTTCTTGTAATTTTTTGCTTTACCTTAGCATTCCAAACTGTCTTCTTATCCAGTAAAATTTACGCCTACGATGCACCTCACCACCACCACCGTGCCGCCCATAAGGGTATACATAGTAAGACTTAGGGGCTTTGATGTGATTATAAGTGGCAAAACAGGTGATAGGAGGACAGGTAAGGTCTTGTAGCCCCACACTCATAAGTACAGGCACCTTGATGTAAGGGGCAAAGTTTTTAGTGTCAAAATAAGAAAAGTTTTTGCGTGATTTTTTCCAGGTCATGCCTGGAGTAGCCTTGATGTACCTTTTTACCTCATCTCTAAAGTTAGACACGATTTTTAGCAGACGCGGAATGTCAGACAAAAAAGGTACATCGGGCGCGCATAACTTTACACGTTTGTCAAGGGCGGCAGTCATTAGACTCAAGGCACCCCCTTGGCTGGCACCCTCCACCGCTACACGGCTGTGGTCGAGCTCAGGGCGGGTAGCCAAAAAGTCGATCGCCCTTATACAGTCCATCAGGGCTCCCCGGTACACATATTTGTAGGGGTCTTTCAGGAGGTGAGTAAAAAACTTGAAATAATTGCCTTGCGGGTTTATTTCATCCTTACTATTGCCGTGTCCCCTAATATTGAGCGATAAAACAGCAAAGTCGAGAGGAATGCCATGCAAAGGACGTTTTTTGAGCGATTGGACATTAAAAAATGAACCTCCCAGCGAAGGCAGTTGTAAGATGACGGGGTGCTTGGTGCCTTTAGTAGGTACCCGGTACCAACCCCTGACCGTGACATGCCCCATGCTTTTCATTTCTACCAAATATACATTGTACTGAGAAGTACACAACTGTTTGCGTTTGGTTACCTTGAAATGAGGATGTACCTGACGCAAGCGCCAAAGTGAAGTTTTCCAGAATTTTTTAAAATCGACTTGTTTACTTAACGGAGAGTGTTGCTTGTTGATGGCATAGCCCAGCACCATATAGGCGTGCGACAACCACCCCGTGTAGTTTTTGAGCGAGCAACTTGCCAGGTAAAAGTTGGGCGATGAAGCAAAGTATTGGAAGTTTACTTCTATGGTTTTGCGGGCGGGCACCAGCACGTGCCTGGTCTTGGTTTTTAGGTGGCGGCGTGGTTGCAAAACGGCAATATTACAGTATACCACAGCACGTATCGGAGCATAAGTATTGTTTTTGATCTGACAGCTAAATTTGAGGGGTTTGCCCAGCTTAAAGGTGCCATTACCCTTGAGCACAATCACTTTGGCAGTCAATGATTTTTTTTTCTTCTTTTTCTTATTTTTTTGGCAGTAGCCAGGTTGGGTTGCCCCAAAAATTGCCATACTCACCCACCATACAATCAATAAATGCTTCATATACCTTTTGCTTTCTCAAAACTTACCCAATCCAAAAAATAACCAAATACTTATTTTAAGTGTTTTTTTTGATCAGGCATCAACACCTTGGGTCACAGTTCGACTAATTTAAAAAGTATTTGTGAAAGTACGTTCTTTGGGCAGAAAATCAACGATAAAAAAAGAAAAAGCTTTTGGCAACTTTATACTTTTACTTCTACCTGAAGCACAATGGGCAAATGGCTAAAGCTTGCCTGAAGTTGTTCGCCGTATTCGGCTATTTCTTCCTGATCAGTGATCCACTCAATGTGTATGGGTATTTTTACCTTTTGGCGATAAGTTGCCAATATACTTATGAGTTGTTTGATGCCGTTAAAAGCATTCAGGTTTATTTGGTTGAGTTGAATGTGAAACTCAATAGGGCAAGTATTTTCGCTGAGGTAGTGAGCCATCCAATCAACAATAGGGGCAAAAAAGGTGTGATCGTCATCGTCAAAAGCATTACCAGTGATCTGAAACAAATTAATAGCTATATCAAAGCAAATTTTTGGCGAACTATTGCTTGCATTGATCAATAAACTTTGCGTATGTCTGGCGGACTTGCTTGCTCCAGTAGTATTATTAGAAAACAGGCGCTTTCTCAATAAACTACATCTTTGTTTGATGATTTGATACAAAGTTGCCAATGTCTTTTCAATTTAAATATTTATACTCAATAGTCCATAGCATTTAGTCCGTAGTCCATAGCGGATTCGAGTAAATGTTCACCCTATTAATCTCTGTAAGTCAATGGTTTACATTGAATTTACCTGCTTTATTTTTCAAAGGGTTTCAGTTTTACGTCTAAACACGTAATTAAATAAAGGTTATTACGAAAAATTTTTAAAGACTCAATGGATTGATAACGACTCATTTACTGACGATTTCTCAAAAAATAGTCGCTGCATTCATTCTTATGACAGGTTGCAATCCTTGTAAACGATCTTTGTCTAATGCACTGAATATCAATGCCTGTAATTTTTCGTAATAATGTCTAATAGTTTTTAAACTTATAACCATTTGATAACCGAGCCTCTGGCGAGTCCTTAGATATCGATGTATATCGGTGCTCACCGAAGGTAATCAGTAATCAACTTTGACTACAATCACTGTGGAGTATTGTATACTAAAACTATCACTTAAATAAGATAAATAGTTGAGTAGCTTGGTGGTGGTAGCTATACAAATATAACAAAGTCTCTGCACATCAAGGCGTACAGAGACCGTTTTTTTGAAAATTATGTTAAAAAGGTACATGAAACTGGGGGAGATTTGACTACAAACCCTGGTACCACTGAAGTGCCTGGCTTACTTCGTTGAGCGTAATGGGTTGGTTAAAGTTGGCTTTGCCTACCTGCTCTAGCAAGGTGCATTGTATTTTACCACCCTCATTTTTTTTGTCTTGCATGGTCAATTGGGCTATAGCAGCCACTTCTTCGTCTTTGATTATCAACGTAGGGTACAGTTTGTCAATGTATTGGGTAATAGATTGGAGGGCATTTTCACTAATAAAGCCTTTTTGTTGTGCCAGGTATGCTTCGCACATCATACCAATGGCAATGGCTTCACCGTGTAGCAAAGCTCTTTGGTCATCGTGCAGGTAGTAGCTTTCTATAGCATGCCCTATAGTATGCCCAAAATTAAGTATTTTGCGCAAGCCACGTTCGTAAGGGTCAGTTTCTACCACTTGTGCTTTTACTGCCACCGAGTGCTGCACAATGTCTTGCCAGTCGAGAGTATGGTAATTACTCTGCTGCAGGGTTTGCCACTTGTCAGCATCGGCAATGAGGCAATGTTTGATAACCTCGGCGTAGCCCGATAGCAGTTGACGGGCGGGCAATGTTTGCAAAAAAGGAATATAAATGTATACCAGGTTGGGTATCTTGAATGTTCCAATGTGGTTTTTAAACTGCTGAAAATCAATACCTAACTTGCCTCCTACACTCGCGTCTACCTGCGATAACAAGGTAGTTGGCATTTGAATAAAGTCTATGCCGCGCTTATAACTAGTAGCACAAAAACCACCCATGTCGCCAATTACTCCACCTCCCAGGTTAATCACCATTCCCTTACGATCCATCGCGTAGTCAGTCATTTGTTGCCAGATGTGGCTACAGGTAGTCAGGGTTTTATTTTGCTCACCGCTTTGAATCTTGATGAGCAAGTGCTCAGCGGGCAAAAAAGGTTTAAGCAGAGGGTAACAATGTTTGTAGGTGTTTTCGTCTACTATGACCGCTATTTTGGTAGGGTTACGTTGAGTTACAAAACGTTCAAATTCGTTTAAATCAAGGGCAATACGCACATTTTGACTTTCCAGCAAAGCATTCATTCTTTTCTATTGTTTTTTAGGAGTGTACGAAGTCTTGTAATCATCTGATAATAAGTGTTTTGCAAGGTTAAAGCAAACAAAAACAAGGTTGTTTTCACTTTTAAAAGGTGTTTTATACGCTCATTTTTGCTCTTTGCTAGGGCGACCACAAGGGTAGCCCCTACAATTAACACCTTGATTTATATGTAAATACCTGTATATCAAGGATTTTAAAAACTTCGTACAATCCTAATTGTTTTTTTTAAATTCAATACTAAGGAATGGTACCAAAATAAATTTACATTTTTAACGTCATCTTTCGCTGACAGAATTCGTTAAAAAAACTTGTCGTAGCGCTGCTATGCCGCGTTTTTTTGCCTCTCCTGCCAACAAAATATTTTGGCGTTACTATAGAACTTTATTTTTACACCATTCCTAAGTTTGAACAATAGTAAGTAAAATACTTGAAATCTCCGTACCTGTTGGGGCTATAGGTCAAGTTTGACCACAGGTTGGCTATACTGCGCCTATTGTTTTATCCTACCTGGTGCGTAGCCGCTCTGCTACTTTTAGGTCAGTATTGAGCTGCTCAAAATCATAGTACATGCCTTTTTCGTCCGAACGACTTTCTGCATCGAGTTCTATGGCTTTTTTGTCAAGCAACTTGCCCAGGTTGGAGTGTACAGGTTGTTTGCCGACAGGCACCAAGGCAGTTTGTAATTGTTTGACTTCTTTATCACGGTAAATTTTCTGGTCTAGCTGATTAAAAATTACCCTTAATAGCTGATTTTCTTCATTTTGAGCGTCTATTCGGCGGTTTTCTGACTTCATTGCCTGGCGACGTATAAAGGGAATTAACCAAAATAAAAAAGAAAAGGCAAAGGGGATCATAGTTGCCCAAACATAAAATACATCAGGCAATGTATCTATATTTTCTCCATCAGACACCAAAAATAAAATCAAAAAAGGGGCTACCAACGACATTATCCAATTAAAAGCATTGACGTACATGATGTTATTGTTGGTTTCTTTGTCGTTGTCGTTCATAGGGCGGTGGGAAATCGGGCGTTTCCATATTGGAAGCACCGCCTGATGTGGGGATTGGTTGGGGATTGTCAACGGGTTCTTAACTTCCTGTTCATCGTTTGTACCAAGTACTGTAGGGTCAAAATCGGCAAAAGTATACACAATTACCCCTTCCTCGGTTACGGTAGCATCGCCGTGGTAGTTGGCCAATAGTTGGGCTGCCTCTTCTTGTGCCTGGCGCACGCTCCACCCAGTCAGTTTTACAATTTCAGCTACTACTATTTTGCCTTGGTTTTGGCTAATAAAACGCAACAGTTGTTTTTCTAGCTTTAGGTCATCCGTTTTTTGTCGGGTGGCTCCAAACACATAAGAAAAAACCTGATGTATGTAGCCATCATCGGCCAATATATCCCCTTCTCTGCCTTTCATCAACATACGAAACACGTCACGCAGGGCTTTCAATATTTTTCCAAGTACTTCGCCCAATATATCGCCATTGCGGGTAATAATAGCCACAGCAAAAGCCAGCACTAATACATAAAACAGCAAATAGGTAAACAGCATGAGTACAATCCACACCTTAAAGAAAAAGGTGAAACCTTTCCACGCCAGTTTAAACGCCTTTTGGAGCATCATTTTTGGGGTCAATTGCTCCTCGCGTGACTCAAAATCGAATACGTACACCAACTCGTGTTTTTCATTGGTTTCGAGGTGTGCCGGGTAGTCGTCGAGCAAACTACGCACTGCCAGGTCTACCCAATCTTTAGACAAGCCTGTGCCTACTACCATGTCTAGTTGCGTGGCCCCTTGAGGTTTGGTTTTCAGGAAGTTGACCAGTAGTTTTTTAAACTCTGCTTCATTATAGTCTTTTCGGTCTATAGTGTTATCCATTTCTTATTGTTTTAATTACCTCTAAGTCGGTTTGCACTTCTTCAAATATATAATAAGCCCCTTGTGTGTCTGCCATACTTTCTGCCTCAAGCTCATGAGCCTTTTGGTCAAGCAATTGGGGCAACTCTTTGTTTCTAAGTTTTTTGCCCTCAGGTACTATTTTTTGTTGAAGCCCATCCAATACCTCATGTTTGTATAGCTTGCCTGGTATTTGGTCAAATATCACTCCCAGCAATCTGTATTTCTCGTTGATGGCATCTATGCGGCGGTTGACTGCATTTACTCTAAAGCGACGTAAATTCGGGATAAGCCAAAACAAAAAAGAGTAACAAAAGGGAATAACAAATAGGATAATCAAATATGTTTTATTCAAAAAAAAGCTTAAGCTTATATCCGAATCATCTTTAAAAGCCCCTACGATCAACATAAAAGTTACCACAAGCATAATAGGTGATAAAAAAGACATCATCCAATTAAATTGATTGCCACTGACAATGCTGCGGTTGATCTCTTTATCATTGTCGTTCATTCTGCGAGCAGGTAACAAACGTTCCCAAATAGGGGCAGTTCCTAATTTTACAGCTTCTTCTATTTCCTCAGCGTGTGTCTCCCTTAGTTCGGCTTTGGTAGGCAATTGTGGGGCGGGTATTTTTTCTTGTATGTTCTCTCCACTCTCATTTTCTGCTTTTGTAGCTAATAACTGTGTATGTTCTTCCAACAACTTTTTATGCTCCCTTTTCTTAATTTCAGTCAATTTTTTAGCCCTTAATTTCTGATTATAGGTTTCTACAAGCTTGTTTATTTCTTGGCTATCTTCTAAATCAGGAAAAGAATACACAATCACTCCCTCATCGGTTACTTCAGCATCGCCATGATAGCTTGCCATGAGTTGAGCAGTTTCTTCTTGTGCCTTGCGAATGCTCCAACCAGTAAGTTGTACAATTTCGGCAGCAACGATTTTACCCTTATTTTGGACAATAAAATTCAATAATAACTTCTCTATCGCCAAATCGTCTGGTTTAGGGATAGTTTCGCCAAATATGTAAGAAAACATCTGGTGTACAGCACCCTCATCATCTTCTTGCTCTTCACTAGGGCGTCGGTTCAACAATGCAAAAGCATCTTGTACTATACGTTCTCCTTGTCCCATCACTCTTTCTATAAAGCCACCTGAACCAAAACCACCTTCATAACCAGCAAACAGTGCAAAGATGCTAATTACAATGAAGAATAAGATTAAAATAATGGCATTGACCAAAAAGTAGGTGCAATACATGAGCAGTGTCCATACTTTGAAAAAAACAATGAAGCCTTTCCAAATGCCACGCAACACCTTATTTGCTACCTGTAAGAAGGTAAGGCTTTCTTCTTTGGCGTCAAAGTCAAACACATAGATGAGTTCATGTTTTTCGTTGGTTTCGAGGTGGGCAGGGTAGTCGTCTAGCAAAGCACGTACGGCAAGCTCGACCCAATCTTTAGACAAACCAGTACCTACTACCATTTCTAGCTGAGTGGCTCCTTGGGGTTTGGTTTTCAAGAAGTTGACCAACAATTTTTTAAATGCTTTTTCGTCGTAGTCTTTTCTATTTATAGTGTTATCCATAGGTGTTGTTTAGTTGGTATAAATCAAAGTCGTTTTTTTAGACATCCTAATCACCCTAAAAAGTTATAAATAATTGAATAAAAAACAGTATGATTGTAAAAAAATAGCAATTTGAAGGCTGAAAATCTAATGAAGGAACAAACAAAAGCGATTGTAGGCTTTCTGATAGAGTAGAATTCATTTCAAACAATTTTGGTGATCAACCTTAAACTATTTATCTAAAAACAAAACGTCATTATGGGTGTACAAGAAGTTAAAATAGCTGCCAACCAAAAAGAACTTAACCGATTTACCCGTTTTCTGCTCAAAGACATTCAGGCAATGGAATACATGCTTGAAAACGATTGGTTCGAGCAAGCCCCTATCAGAATTGGTGCCGAACAAGAAGTATGTCTGGTTGATGAGCACGGCAAACCTGCCCCAAAGTCTATGGAAATACTGGCAGCATTGAATCATCCAAGTTTTACTACCGAGCTTTCCAGGTTTAATATAGAGGCCAACCTCAGCCCGGTAGAGTTTACGGGCGATTGTTTTAGCAGGGTGCAGAAAGAACTGGATGACTTGATGGAGCTCATTCATAAAACCGCCCACGACTTGGAAGCCAGGGTAATTCTCACCGGAATTTTGCCTACCATTCGCAAGTTTGACCTTGACATAGAAAACCTGACGCCTATCGACCGTTATTATGCTTTGTTGCAAGCTATAGAGCGCTTGCGTGGCAAAGCAGCTTATGAGTTAAAGATAGAAGGGTTGGACGAGCTGAACCTTAAGCACGATTCGGCATTGATTGAGGCTTGTAATACCAGTTTTCAAGTGCACTTGCAAGTCACTCCTCAAGATTTTGTAAGTAAATATAATATAGCACAAGCTATTTCTGCCCCAGTGTTGGCGGTAAGTAGTAACTCGCCTATGCTGTTTGGCAAGCGTTTATGGAACGAAACCCGCATTGCACTTTTTCAGCAATCGGTAGACACCCGCATTACCAACGAGCATCTGCGTTATACCAGCCCCAGGGTGACCTTTGGCAATGGTTGGGTCAAAAACTCCATCTTGGATTTATACAAAGAAGATATCGTGCGTTTTAAGGTATTGCTCACCACCGATGTAAAAGAAGATGTGCTGGAATCGGTCAAAAACAATAAAACACCTCAACTACAGGCATTGAGCATTCACAACTCTACGGTGTACCGTTGGAACCGTCCTTGCTATGGCATTAGCCCTAACGGAAAGCCCCACTTACGCATAGAAAACCGTATTTTGCCTTCAGGACCCACTACCTTGGATGAAGTAGCCAATTCGGCGTTTTGGGTGGGGCTAATGAATGGCTTTGAAGAAGCTTACCCTGATGTAACCAAGGTGTTGGAATTTGACGATGTAAAGGCCAATTTTGTAAAAGCTGCCCGCATTGGGCTGGGAAGCAAACACCATTGGGTACACGGCAAAACAGTAAATGACATAGAGCTGATTCAAAAAGAACTTTTGCCCATTGCCCGCATTGGTTTAGAAAAAGCCAAGGTAAACGAGAAAGACATTGATAAATACCTCGCAATCATAGAAGATCGCACCGAAACCGGGATGAATGGCTCAAGGTGGATACTGAAGTCTTACTCAAAATTGCTCAAAGAATCAACTAAAGAAGAAGCTACTACGGCTATTGTGGCTGGAATGGCATATAACCAAAAGACAAAAAAACCAGTCCATGAATGGAAACTTGCGAGTATACAGGATATTGCCGATTGGCATCCAACCTCGTTACTTGTCGAGGAATTTATGACTACCGATATATTTACTGTGAGTAAAGATGAAATTCCTGAGTTTAGCGCCGATATGATGGACTGGCGACGTATCAGGTATTTGCCCATCGAAAACGAACAGGGAGAACTCATTGGTTTGATTACTTCAAGGCAGTTGTTGAGGCATTTTTCTACCATGTATAAAAACGAAAAGTTGGACTACAGTACCATCAAAGACCTGATGATCAAAGATCCACTGACGGTGGCGCCTGAGGCTACGATTATAGAGGCGATAGACGTAATGAATACCCAAAAAATTGGCTGCCTTCCAGTAGTAAATAACAAAAAACTGGTGGGGATTATTACCGAAAGCAATTTTTTGAGTATTACCTCAAGTTTGCTTAAGCGACTGGCCGCCAAAAAGAAAAAAGCCATTAGAAAAGAAGAGGAAGCCAAGCAAGAAAATAACACCGGGTCTGAGAAGGGTAATTGAGGAAGGTTATATTGTTACGCAATGCGTATATTTATGAATTTAAAAACTATTTAATTGGGTGTTTAGGCGTAAAACCGAAACACTTTTAAAAATAAAAGGAGTACGTAATCTTAATATAAAGCACTGGTTTACAGTATTTAACAAGGTGAACATTTATTCGAATCAGCTATGGACTAAATACTATGGACTGTTGAAGTAAAACAACTCAAAAAAATAAAATGAAAAAGATTTTGGAAGAAGGGCAAGATTTTACGCCCCAATTTGAAAAGAGAGGGGGGTTGCTCCCCGTGATTGTACAAGAACAAAACTCTGGCAATGTGCTGATGCTGGGGTATGCCAATGAAGCAGCTTTGCAAGAAACCTTAGAGACTGGATATGCTACTTTTTGGAGCACCTCGCGTAATGAGCTCTGGACCAAAGGTAAAACCTCAGGAGACTACCTGAAAATAACCCATATATTGACTGATTGTGACCAGGATGCCTTGGTTTATCAGGTAACAATGGTAGGCGCAGGAGCTTGCCATACCAAAGATGAAGACAACCAGGCGCGTACTTCTTGTTTTTACCGAAAGGTAGCTTCTGCCAAAACTTTGGAGTTTATAGATAAATAAAAGCACTAAAATGACTATATTGTAACCAAAAATGCCTAAAAAAATAATGGTGTAGCATAGGTAGCAACAGATTTGTTAGTGTAACAATGGAGCCATGGCAACTCTTTTTTTGGTTTGCTGTGACCTTTTGTGGCGTTTTGCGACTACCTTATTAGCTTGTTTAAAATGTACTGCTTTCAATGTCAAAAGTAGCGGCTGATTAATATATAAAGCTTTTTGCTTACTTTAAACAAGTTCTTAAAATGAAGCCTGTAAAATATTATGGATAAAACTATTGGAGAAAACACTGCCCACGGTCACCAGGCCAATGACCACGCTCATGTACAAGAGTCACTTCACACACATGACCATCATAGTTGTAACCACGACCACGCCAATGGGCACCCTCATGTACACCCCGTAACCTCAAACTTAAAGGTAGCTTTCTTTCTCAATTTTTGCTTTACTATTATTGAGCTGATAGGTGGTGTACTTACCAACTCAATGGCCATTATGTCTGATGCCATTCATGACCTGGGCGATACTATAGCCATTGGCTCTGCCTGGTTTATGGAGCGTTACTCAGAAAAAGGCTGCGATGATCGCTATAACTATGGGTACAAACGTTTTTCGCCCTTATCGGCATTTATTACTTCGGTGATATTGATTGTAGGCTCAGTTTTTATTTTTATCGAAACCATCCCCCGACTCATTCATCCTGAGGCAGTCAATGCCAAAGGTATGTTGTTGCTGGCTATTTTGGGAGTTACCATGAACGGTTTGGCTGTGTTGCGGCTAAAGTCAGGCAACAACGATTCTATCAATCAAAAAGCGGTGATGTTGCACCTCATGGAAGATGCCCTGGGTTGGGTGGCAGTGTTGGTAGGTAGTATAGTAATGTTGTTTGCCGATGTGCCCATTATCGATCCTATCTTATCGTTGTTAATTGCAGTATATATTCTATACAATGCCTTCAAAAACCTGCGGGCTATTCTCAATGTGTTTCTACAGGCAGTGCCTCCTAAATTTAACCTGGAAACCACCAAAGAAAAGATTTTGAAAATACCTCATGTGCTCGACTTGCATGATGTAAGGGTGTGGTCTATGGACGGCAGTGATATGATTATGAGCCTACACCTGGTAGTAGAAGAAAACTTAAGTAGTGCCCAGTATAAGGCGCTCAAGTATGAAGTAAAGCATACTTGCCAGCACCTTCACATAGGGCATGTTACTTTAGAGATTGAAACCCCCTCCGAGGGGTGCAAGCTAATGAAGTAGCCGGGCAAGCTCAGGAAAAACGTCTTTGACTGGCTTTTCGTGGTATTTTTTTATACTGGTATACGCCAACCCTGCCTGAAGATTGAGCAATACGTCTTTTTTGTTTTGGGGGCTAAGTTTTTTGATTGCTTTGACAAAAGTTTCTTCCCCTATTTTGTGTACCAAGGCTACTATTACGGTGCCATGCCCCAACCCAGCCGAGGCATCAAAGGTTTTGAAGGCAAGCCGTCTGATAGACTTTTGGTCTTTGTTTACCGCCTGTTGTAACAACTCACAATAGGGAAAGCCATCATCCTTGGCAAAAACCATCGTTTCTTTCCATATCTTAATGCCTGCCACTTGAGTACAGTCATCTTTGACAGTAGCAGGGTTAAATAAACATACAGACAATACTACAGAAAAAAAATGTTGTATCATTTTCAATTAATTTTAGGTGTTGCCTATACCTACGTACTGTAGCAAGAAATGGTAAGGAACATGTTCAAAATAAGTGTCGATATTGAGGGCATAAACTCAAGGCTGACTGAGGCACTTTTAGCCTTTGGCAGAGGTACTGTGTACAAAGTCAAGCATTTGAATATAATTTTATTTACTGACCTATTGCAGTGATTATTTTTGTTTATATGATGGAAAATACAGGCGGTAATTAAGGTCGCGTCAACTGGATTCAGCCTTATTTTGTTGGCGTTAAGTTGAAAATCCTCCGAGTACAAGCTCGGAGTTGTAAACCGAACTTGCCTTCGGGAAAATTTGGGTAATGAAGCCGTAAAAACAGATCACTGTCTGAGCCGCAGGCGAGTTTGAGCTGTTTCGGCGCAATGGAACAAATTTTAGCAACAACAAAATACAGCTGCGGTGCTTGAACTCTCCGAGAGCAAGCTCGGAGCTGCGAGCCGAACTTGATTTGGAGGGTTTTGGTTCCTTTTGACCTGGAGCAAATCCAGGATCTTCCGAGAGCAAGCTCGGAGTTGTGAACCGAACTTGATTCGGGGAGGAACGGCTTACAAAAACCCGATTCCTGAATTATTAAATCAATCTTGATATACTGCTAAAATGTACAAAAAAACAAATTTTTAACCTGCGAAAGGTCAGTTATTTATATTTTAGGAGGGGCAGCTCGTTGCCCCTTTTGTTATATAGTTCGGATCATAAGAAGTATCATTCTTCCACAATGTATATATAAGCGTAAGTACTTTGCGACATACAGCCAGTGTTGCAGCTCTGCCATTTCTGCCTTTTGCTACTCTATCATAAAATACTCTTATCTCCTTCGATACCCTTATTGAAGAAAATGCAGGACAAAATAATACACCCTTGATGTGTTTGTTTCCCTTTTTTTTCATCTTACTTTTCCCTTTCATTTCCCCTGACTCTGAGTGATCAATACTCAAAAAGTAGGTGTAAAGAAATCAAACAAGACTTACCTTATTGGCTGTATGGCGATATGGAAAATGGCGCTTATGGCAAGACATATATCGAAACACTGGATGCTCAACTAAGGGAGAAATATTTGAGCAATTGACCATTATTAATGTAGCTACTTCTTTACCCAATTGCCTCCTTTTTCCGGGTCAAGCGCAGTCGATAGGTTTTGCAGTGCCGAGCGGTTGTGGTGACACATTACAGCTTTGAAGGCAAGCTTCTTATCTATTTTTTCTTGCTGGGTTTGTCGAGCATTGGCGTCTTCAAATCCTTTTTGCCACTGGGTAATTTGGGTAAAGTGCAAAGTAAGTTCGCTTCCTTGCCGCTGGTAAGTACCCTGCCATACTTTTTGTTCTTCAGACCCTTTGCCGTCATCACCCACTGTCACATTGGTGTATACATACCTTACTACCTGTTGGGGCAAAAACACCAACACAGCCCTAAAAGTAGAGCGGTTGACTCCAGTACAAGGTTTTTTGCCCCAAATATACTCGCTGCCCTCTAGCTGGTTGAGCTTGTATTGGCTGGTATCGGGCGCTACTACCTTGCGCGCAGATGCTGGCGGCTCTGGGTTGCTGTTTTTCACCGTTTGTTCGGGCGTAGAGGTACACTGTATAAAACCTCCAAGGCTCCACACTACCCATACAATCAAGGTTGTTTTTTTAAAGTAGTTCATTTTTGGTCATTAGTGTCTAAAAAAACTAAAGAAAGCTTGAATGGGCAATAGTCCACTTTTTAACAAAACCATCAGGCTTAAAGAAATAGTAGTGGACTATAAACCTCATTGGTCAAAGTTTGGCTTTGGGTACTAGCTCAACCCTACAATATCGCCATTGACCAGGTCAATATTTTGTGCCTGGGGTGTTTTGGGCAAACCCGGCATACGCATAATGCTACCCGCGATTACCACAATAAAACCTGCCCCGGCATTGATGACCATGTCTTCTACCGAAAACACAAAATCTTTGGGCACCCCTAAAGCCTTGGCGTCGTCAGAGAAAGAGTACTGGGTTTTGGCAATGCATATAGGCAAATGCTCCAAGCCAAACTTTTTGATCCGCTTAAGCATTGTATGGGCTTTTTTGCCCAAACTTATCTCTTTGGCGCCATAAATTTTAGTGGCTACTTTCTCAATTTTGGTTTCTATACTGTCCTCGTTTTCGTAGGTAAGCTGCAAAGGCTTAGAAGGGTTCTTCTCTATAGTATCTATCACGGCTTGCGCCAAAGGTGTGGCACCCTCTCCCCCTTTGATAAAACCATTGTTGATGGCAAAAGTAGCTCCTCGATCTTCGCTCCATTGACGCATATAGTCCATTTCTTCGTTGGTGTCAAACCCATATTGGTTAAACCCAATCACGACCGATTGCCCAAAGCTTTGTACATTCGCCACGTGCTTTTCGAGGTTTGCCAAACCTGCCTTGAGTCCTTCCAGGTGGGGTTTCGATATGTCGGCCTTGTCTACACCACCGTGCAGCTTCAAAGCTTGCGAAGTTACCACAATTACCGTGGCCTTGGGCTGAAGTCCTGCTTGGCGACATTTGATATTAAAGAATTTTTCGGCGCCCAGGTCTGCCCCAAAACCTGCTTCAGTAATGACATAATCGCCAAAGGTGAGCGACATTTTAGTGGCTACTACCGAGTTGCAGCCGTGGGCAATGTTGGCAAAAGGTCCTCCATGAATAAAAGAGGCAGTGTGTTCGGTAGTTTGTACCAGGTTGGGGTGAATAGCATCTTTGAGTAGCACTGTAATGGCACCCGACACGCCCAAATCTTTGACCGTAAAAGGAGCATTGTCATAAGTATAGCCCAAGATAATGCGCTCCAGGCGTGCCCTCAAGTCATCCAAATCGTTGGCAAGGCACAAAATAGCCATAATCTCAGAGGCAGGCGTAATGTCAAAACCCGACTCTGCCACTACTCCGTTGCCCGAGCCACCCAGCCCAGTAGTAATCTGGCGCAACGAACGGTCGTTTACGTCCAGTACTCGCTTCCATAAGATTTGCTTGAGCTGTTGGTCGGTGTTGCGGTGCTGAAACTGGTAGTTGTCCAGCAATGCCGAAATCATATTATGGGCAGAAGTAATGGCGTGAAAGTCGCCCGTAAAGTGCAGGTTGATGTCCTCCATGGGCAATACCTGGGCATACCCTCCTCCAGCGGCTCCCCCTTTCATGCCAAAACAAGGCCCCAGAGATGGTTCGCGCAAAGCAACCACGGTTTTTTTGCCTAATTTTTCGAGCCCCAATGCCAAACCTACCGAGGTGGTGGTTTTACCAATGCCAGCTTTGGTGGGTGTAATGGCAGTAACCAATATCAAGTGGGCTTTTGAGTCCTCAGCATTGATCAGCTGGTAAGGAACTTTTGCCTTATACTTGCCATAAGGCATTAATTCTTCTTCAGGCAAATTTATGTGTTGGGCTATTTTGCCAATGGGTTTTAAAGCTATTTCGCGGGCAATTTCTATATCACTCTTCATTGTTTTATTTTCTGATTTTGTATAAACATATTCTAATTGATTGTATGGATGCTAAATAACCCAAATATTGATGAAATACTGCCTATTTGAGAAAAAAAATCAATTATGATAGTTCAACATGTTCGCCATAATTAATGGCAACAATTATTGGTAAAAAAAAAGGGATTGTTATTTTGAATTTGGAGAAACA
>NZ_CANLRP010000171.1 GCF_947493425.1 uncultured Microscilla sp.
TTAAAAATAAGCCCAAGTGCCTATTTAGGACTTGAACAAGTTTCATTTTCTGATTCCCATTTGGGCGAAACGTAAGTCATAAAGCATCAAAAATTAACGCTTGATTAGTTGCTGGTAAAGCAGCCTTATCCCTCAATTCTTCGGGACTAAAGACTTGCCGCTAAAAGCTTGAGGCTGTAGAAGCTACCAACTCCCGACTACTGACTCCCAACTAACAACTAAAAAAATGAACAAAATAGACTTTACCAAAGAAAGCTTCACCAAGCTCGACCGCTTTATGAAGCAAAACGCGGGGCTGAACCTAGCCACCGCCAACCTGAAAGACGCCGCCTTGCTAGACGGCTGCAACTGGAACCGCCTCAAGCGAAGCCGCGAAGCGCTCATTACCCAGCTCAAGGCATACCAACGCTTGCACAAAATAGTGCCCGAAGGCAACCCTGCCGAAAAAGACAGGGTGATCAAGGCATTGCTGGGCAAAAACATCCATTCGAGTTTGCAAATAGCCTCGATGCCTCGCCAGCGGTTTATCCGCGAATACCTGCCCTTGTTCGACGGGCAAGAAGAGCAAATACTAGAAACCTACCAAAACGCCTTGACCCAACGCAGCCAAGTGCTATTGCAATACATGCACATGTTGCAAAGCAACGAGCCACACATGGGGGCGGCTAGGATGTAGGAATTTAAATCATGGTTAAATTTTTTAAAATGAGAGAGTTATGAGTGGAGATAGAACAACTCAGACTAGAAAGAAAAAAAGAAGAGGAAGCGTGGCTTCTGACGCTTCTGGTGATAGTGTCGAAGACCGCAGACAAAAGGCTGAAAGTGCAGCTTCGTCTGCCAGTGCGCCCCCAACAGATTATACCTTTGAGGTACATCCAGACAATGACGAAGGCAAGAAAATTTATAAACAACTAGGAGCAAGCGATGGAGAGCGTGTTACTGGGGCTAGGCTGGGCGAAGGCAATACCCAAATACAGGCTTACTCAAAACCAAAAAAAATCAAAGTAGATTTTGTGAATGGCGAGCGGGTAGAAGACCGTTCCGCTTATGATGCTGTGGCGGAAAGCCTGCATGCACGCATTGGGGAAGCAAACCACCCCAATGGATTTCCTGAAGAGGTGGCATTTGACATACCTGAAGGCGCAAATCTGAGGGATACTTTAGACAACATCTTGCAAAACACCAAGATGGGGAAGCTATTGTTGGCTTTGATGAAGGTTGCCAAAGATGCATACAAAATTACTGGTTTGGAGACAAATGCCAGCAATGGAACAGCTACTTTCAAAATTGAGAAAAATGAGGCAACTGAGGCGCTGATGACTGGCATACGTGGCGGCAATGTTACCTCACGACAGTTGTTCGATTTTATTTCAAGCTTGAGAGGGGTATCGGATGCCGATGTGGTAAAAGGTAAGCTAAAGGCTTTGAACGAAGGTAATCCTGACAGTTTACCTAATGGGGCTACTTCCCGTAGCATTGATGCACACACAACTCTTGTTTCTAGGCTTGGGGCTGACGAGGTAAATAATCTTATCAATCAAGGGGTTACTACAGATGCACTGGGAAAAATTGCTGAGGCTGACGATGATGGAGTTAACCTTCTGGATGAAATGAATAGGGCAGGGCTCGATTCTGCTACAATAAATGAGGTGGCAGGTGATATACAAAGCTTTTTGCCGTCAGCGCTAGGTATTCCCTCTGGTGGAAAAGCCTCTTTCACACGTGATGTAGTTGGTCTTATAAAGAATTATGATGTTGCTACTGTTAAAAAATTTGCTGATGCAGGTGCTGATAGTTTGAGACTTTTAGATAGACTGAAAAGTAGCAACGCAGGCTCAGGAACAGTTACGACTGTTGCAAATAACATTGATGCCATCAAACCTCGCATTGGCTCATTAAAAGCCAGACAAGATTTTATTACGGTCGCAAAGTCTTTGAAAATTCAAGGTACAGCCAACCTATTGCAAAAACTACCACAAGGAACTGATGCGTCATTTTTACTTAAACTAAAAAATAATAGTCATCAACTTAGCGCAAGGGAGCTGGGAGAGACATTAGATTTATCCCAACGCTTGGGGTTAGATGCCAACCAAATTGATCAGGGTTTTAAAAATTATCCTGCTGCGAGTTTGGCAACTCGTAAAAATGAATTGGGTAGGGTAGCTTTGCATGATATAGATAAGGAAAAGAAACTTAGTGAATGGTCAAGCAAGTTGAATACCCTAATCAATGAAGGTGTTTTTAATATAAAATTGGATACAACCCATGCTACTTCTGGAAAGAGTTATCAGGATTTAGGTAATGGCACACTTGAGTACAAATTTCATATTACAGACAGCAACGGACAAAAAATTTCAGGGCAAAACTCAAATGGTAGACCTGAAGGAGAATTTGTATTACACCACCATCCCAATGGTGCTCCTGCAAGTGTAGGTGCTCCTGCATCTTCCAAAACCCATTTGAAGCCTCATTCTGGTAACAATGCAACTAACAGGCTTTATAATGCAACTGGTAATATCAGTATATTGACAAGCACGATGAATAATCTGATTACTGATAGTAAGCATCATTTCAAATTTGGTAGATAGATAACTATTCCAAAAAAACAAACCAAAAACAAAACCAATAAAACATTCATAATCAATGAGTAACGTGAATAATAACATTCCCGACTTGCCAGACTATGGCGAAATTTTCGGGGAATTTGACTTTAAAGAAGGCGACCAAGCCCGTTCGGTGCTATCACCCGCCGCTTATTTAGCCGATTTGCTACAGCTCTACGAAGACGAGTTCGAAGGCGATGTGCTACAGGGCAAACGTGCCGACATTCCAGAGGTGTTGCTCGATGTCGAAAACACATTTAGCATCATTCCTTACCTCGACATTGTCAACGAATTGCTGGAGGCAAAGGCAGACCCAAATCCTTTGCCAAGCAATGACCCTAATTATAAGGCTGATCGAGTAGCTGATCCTTACGCCAGTCTCTTAAAAGAAGCAAAGTTTCCGTTCAACTTGCCTTTCAACCTAGAGAACGAGCAGTTCAAAATGTATTTGCGCGAGTTGGGCATCAGCGCCGAGCAATTGCACAAGCTGTTTGCTACCAACCCCGACAACGACATCTTGGCAAACACTTACTTGGGCTTGTCTAAAGAAACTGCCAGCTTTTTGTTGGAGGAGCACAAAGATGCCGAACTGAACAAAATATATGGTGATGAAGAGGCTACCACCTTTGACTTTAAAAATACTAAAGCTTTTCCTGTAGCCACTTTTATGCACCTCACGGGGCTCAAGCCCGAAGAAGTGCGCGAACTCTTGTTTCAGCACTTGAGCACAGAAGAGCTGATGGCTGGCAAGGCAAGCGGCTTTTTTACCAATGCCAAGGCTGCTGGTGGCTACGCCATGCTCGATGCCAACGAAGAACAGATTGTATGGAGCGAAGCTGATGCCAACATTCCCGAAAGTTGGTTCGACCGTGCCAATCGTTTCATTCGCTTGGCGCGCGTGCTTGACTGGTCTTTTACCGACCTCGACTTGGTGTTGCGCACTTGCTGCGATAACAATATCAGCAACCAAGGTCATAACGAAACGCCTGGCACGGCAACCACTTACCGCCGCCTTGCCATCATCAAAAAAATACAGGCACAAACCGAATTGTCTATAGACAAGGTGTGCAGCTTGTTTGCCGACATGAACCACTTGGGGCACGGCAACAAGGACAAGGCAACCGATACGCCGCTCGACTTGTTTAACCGCGTGTATAATGGGCGTTGGACGGAAATAGACAAGCAGTTTTTTGCCCCTACAGGCATTGCTGCCCCCGTGCATTACCCAACCGATGACAACGCCGACCCAAAATACACCAAATGGGTGGTTCCAGTAGCCGATAGTTTGTCGGCAGACAATGCCGAACTAAGGACGCGCTTGAGCAAAGCCTTGGGCATTAGTGAAAACGATTTGATTTTCATTATTGCAAAATTGAGAAAAGAAGGCGTCGCCCCCTTCCAAGCCGAGGTAAACCTAAGTACCAGCTTTGTCGCCTTGTCGTTGTTGCACCGCGTGGTCACCCTTGCCCAACTATTGGACCTATCGGCAGAAGCACTGTTGACCCTGTTCGACGTGTTGGAAAAAGACCCTGCCATCCGCATTTACAACAGTTTTCAATTGTTTATCGATGAAGGGTTGGCAAGCACTCCTCAGAGTTGTTATGGCATCATCAGCGCAGAAGATGCGCGCGAAGATAATGACCCGAAACCTGACCCAAACATAACCACCCGCATGTGGTTGGTGCAAGCTTTGTGGGGGCTCAACCAATGGATGCAAAAGGCGGGCTTTACTGCCGAAGAGTTGCAAATGATGGTAGGCGACCGTTTTTGTGGCGAGGCCGAAGCCGACGCTGAAGATTGCCCCGAAGACACCCCTGAGGCATTGAGCTTGATGACGGTACAAGCCCAAAAGCTAGCAAAAGCACGCGAAGCAAGCCAACAAGCCGACCTTGAGTTGCTCAACAACATGTACCAGCAATTTAAGCCCGTGGCGTTTGGCAATGATTTGTTCAAGGGAGGGCGTTTCGACGAGCGCCAATCGCGCATGCTTGCCGAAAGCCTGCTTGCCGAGCCCAAAGACGTATTGTCGACTGCCGATAACCGCCTCATGTTTTACAAAGCCGACCAAGTGCGCGAAATTGCCTACGAAGCTTTGAAAACTTTGGGACACTTGAGCCCGCTCGATTTTGAGCACTTGGGGTTAGAAGCTGCCCTGCTCGACAAGTTGTACCAAAACTTGGTGATGATGGGCTACTTGAGCCCCGAAGGGGTATTGCAGGAAACTGCCTTGCCCGCCACGGCTACCGATTTTGCCCTATCGACTGACTTGAGCCACTACCGCCAACCTTTGTTTATGCGTTTGCACGAATTGTACAAAGACGCCTTGGCTATAGTGGGCAACAAAGACGCGGTAGAAGTGTCGCTGTATTTGTCCGACTTGCTCAAAATGGGCATCAGCGAAGCCCACGCCGAAGAGTTATTGAGCAACCTGGAATTTAACCAATACCTAGAGGCAGATGGCGCCTTGGTAGACCCCGAATTTTTTGCCTACCCAAGCAACTTGGGGCTGTTTGAGGTCAACGTAGACTTGAGCGCGGTGGCTGCCGATGCGCACGCTTTGTTGAGCGGAAAAATAGCGCAATTTGCCACGGGCAAGCTCATGCTCAAAAAAGACACTTTGGCGGAAGCCTTGCCCTTGCTCGATATTGAGTTAGACGATTTGATAGAAAACTTGAAGTTTAACCAATACATCGACCACCACCAAGTATTTACCGACAAGGCGGCTTTGCTTGCCACTGATGTAGCCGACTTTAAGCTGGCGCTGATGTTTTACCCGCACCGCCACCAAATCTTAGACTTGCTCAAGCAGCAAATCACGGGTTTCAAGCAAGGGTTCGACACCTTTGCCAAAACCGACCTCAAACCTTTGGCAACCCAACTAGTGGGCAAGCTTGCCTACCAAGGCATTGCCGCCGAGCATTTAGAGGATGGTTGGGTAAAAGAAGCGCACTTGAGCTTTTTTGCCGACAACGCCAACGCTGCCCAGTTCAACGCGGGCACCTACTTTGGCGAACAAGGCAACCAGTTGATTTTTAAAACCGTGGCTGGAGTGTTGGCTGCTGCCAAAAAGTATGAATTGTTTGCCGAAGATTTTATGGTGGGCGGGCTCACTCTAGAAGAAGCCACCAATTTGTACCGCATTTTGGTAGACGAGCAAGACATTGCCGACTATACCATCAAGCTCGACATGTTGGCGTACTTTGCCAATGTAAACAACGCGCTCGACTTTAAGGTGCACGGCTACGACGATTACAACAAGGATATTTTCTTTGTGTTGCACGCCGTGGCAAAAGAAATGACTGCCGCCATTGCCGCCATTGTGGGCAAGATCAAAGACCAAGCTATGCGCCAGCAAGCGGTGGTGTTTGCGGTGCTGCAAGACACCTTGGGCGTGTCGGCTGAAGTAATGGAGGTGATTTGTGCCCACATATTCGAAACCAAAGACGCCCTCATAGAAGCCCTCATGTTGCCAGTGTTGCAAACCGTGGGTACTCAAGATAACTTGGCAATGGTGCCTCACCACCATAGGTTCAAGACAGCATTTCGCAGGGTCAAACAATTTGCGGGCTTGGCAAACAAACTCAAGCTCAATAAGCAAGATACTGAGGTGGCATTTAGAGAACAAGACTTGGTGCGCAAGTTTCCCGAAAGCCTTGCTTTGCCTACCGAAATTGGTCACGCCAAGTTTGACTTTTTGCTCGAGGTCGATGGCTTGGTGTATATGTTCTACGAGACGAAATACTGGATATTCGATGCCCAAACCTACAACTTGTTAGATTTGCCGCTCGAAGCGCCTCACGTAGATTTGATTGCTTTGTTTTGCGAAAAATACGGCAACAAACCCATAAACGCCACCTTTGCCGACGCAGCCAACAATGTATGGATAATATCGGGCTCGGAATATTATAAAAAAGCGGCTGACGCAAAAGAGTGGGAACTGCAAGAAGACCACGCCTGGGGCAAAGTGCCTACCGAGCTGGAGACCATCGAAAACATAGATGCCGCCTTTACCGACCGCAACGGGCGCACCTATTTGTTTGCGGGCGACCAATACTTGCGTTATTCTGAGGGCTATGATGCTACTTCGGACAACCAGCGCATTGCCGACGAGGGTTACCCCAAAAAGATTGCCGAAAACTGGCACCACGAATCCGCCCAGAGCAACTTGCCTGTAGGCTTCGAGGAGGCTATAGACGCGGCATTTGCCCACGAAGGCAACACCTTTTTCTTTAAGGACAATTATTTTATCAGCTCCGACGATTTCACCCAAAAACGCAACATTCGCGATGTATGGGGCAAGGTAAAAACCAACTTTTATGACCTCGACAAGGTAGATGCGAGCTGTACCATTGGCGAAAAACTGTACATATTTGCGGGCAGCGAAGTAATCGTGTATACCGACAGCCTCGAAAACGAAGGCGTGTTGATGCGCCAAGGTTCGCCTATGCCTATAGAAGAGTTATTTGCGGGCTTGCCCAAAGAGTTTTGCAAATATGGAATAGAAGCTGCCTTTGCAGGTTTCGACGGCAAGCTGCATTTGTTTAGCAAGGGCATGCACCTCACCTTTAGCATAAATACCGATGGTAGCTTTGCCTTGATTGAAGCTAAAGAAACCAAAGACACTTGGGGAAAACTTACCAGCACTTTTGACCGTGATAACGCCCAGGTAGACGCGGCTTTTGTGGGGCTAGATGGCTATACCTACATTTTTAGCGGCGACCAACATTACCGCTACACGGGCGAAGACTACCGCCACGCCAACGCCGAATACCCTAAAGCCAATGCCGAAGCTTGGGGCGGGCTCAAGACTATAGATGCCGCCTTTGTGCTCGATGGCAAAACCTATTTGTTTGGCACAAATGCCGAAAACAAAGAGGTGTATGTGCGCTACTCGTGCAACGACTACAGCGAGGCTGACAAGGAATACCCCAAGGCTACCGACGATAACTGGTGGAACTTGCCTTTTGCCTTGACCAAAAAAGGCGACCAAGTTGACTTTACCAACGCCGACGCGGTGTTGAGTGGCAACGGCAAAACCTATTTGTTTGCCAAAGACCAATTTGTCTATTTTGATTACATCCATCGTTGGTGGTCGGAGCCTGCCAAAATTACTGACCATTGGAAAGATTTGCCGTTGGGTGCTGATGACAAAATAGACGCGGCTTTTGTGGGCAAAGATGGCTACACTTACCTTTTCTTTGGCGACCAGTTTGCACGCTACGCGGGCAGCAAGTGCGACCGCATGGTAGACGGCAAAACCCTCAGCATTGCCGAATATTGGGGCAAGGTGCACAACCCATTGGCAGAGGGCGGAAGCGTGGACGCGGCAGTAAGCCTTATTTCGCGCGAAACCGAAGCAATGACCGACGAAGACAAGGTGAAGGTGATGGACAAGAACCAGCCTATGCCTGCGCCTACTGTTACCGAGCACCAACATACTTATTTGTTTGCGGGTACCCAGTTTTACCGCTATACGGGCGACACTTACGACAAGGTAGACAGCGGCTACCCCAAGCCATTGACCCAACTGAGCAAAGAGCCTCGTTTCAAACACTTGACTATAGATTGTAGTGAGGGCATTGATGCGGCATTTGCCGACAGGCGCCATGTGTATTTGTTCAAAGGGGATAAAATGCATGTGATTGCCGAGGAGTTGTACAGGGAGTACGACTTTGGAAGCAACCCTTTGACAATAGGAACCATTGCTGAAGATGGTACTTTGTATGTGAGCAAAGGCAATACTGAAGAATGGACACGTAAGGCTGCCTTGGAAGGCAAAGCAATGAAGGATGAAGATGGAATGCCTCGCCTCATGCTCAATCAAGACATTCCCGAAAACTACCGCAAAGAGCTCGACAGTGTGCTGCAAGGCACCGATGGCAACACCTATTTGTTTAAGGACAACCAATACTTTGACCTTGAGCTTAAGCGGGAGTTTGACATTGCCGATGAGTGGGGGCGTTCGCCCAACAAAATAGCCCATTGTAGTAGGATCGATGCGGCTTTTGTGGGACGCGATGGCAATACCTATTTGTTTAGCGGCAACCAATATGTTACCTATGAAAAAGGCACTAAATATTCCAAAGATGGTGCAAATGATAAAGATGGTAAAATAAAAGAAGCACCCAAAAGCATTGCTGCCGATTGGGGCGGGCTAGATAATGTAGACTTGGCTTTTGTAAAAGATGGGGTGACCTATTTGTTTGAAGCACCCAACGAGCAAGGCTACATGCGCTATATTACTTATAGTGGCAGCCGCTACGACACACCCGACGCCGAGCCGTATACGACCGACATGAGCTGGTGGGGCATTCCTGCTTTGTATGTGAGCCAAGGCTTCGACAAGGTAGAAGCGGTATTGTTTGAAGACGAACAAATGTACCTCATTCATGGCAATCAGTTTGTGCGCTACGATGCCCACAAAAAGCATTGGCACTATCCCGAAAACATCAGCCGTTTGTGGCACGATTTGCCCGAAGTGCTCGACCCCGACAATTGTCACAACTTGTTGCACATCAAGACAATCTTTAAGGGAAGCGACGAGCAAACCTACTTCTTTTACGAAGATCAATTGAGCCACAAAGACCACTTTGTGACCCTTAAGAAAGATGGTAGTTTCGAAGGCCCTACCTTGGTAAAAGACCATTGGGGCACGCTCGACAACAACATTGCTACGGGCGACAAAATTGACGCTACCTTGGTGTTGGGGCACTTGACCTACTTGTTTGTGGGTGACCAGTTTTACCGTTATTCGGGCAGTAGCTACCGTTACCTAGATGCGGGTTACCCCAAAGCCATTTTCAACAATTTGAGAAAAGAAGCGGGCTTTGCGCAACTTCCTCAAGATTTTGATCGCAACATTCAAGCGGCTTTCGCCAACCAAGGAAGTATTTATTTGCTGACCGCTGATAACAAAATGCACGCGGTGTCTACCCACACCGAACGCTGCTACAGCATCGACCTGTTGGGCAAGCTACGCAACAACTTGCAAACCCACAACAAGGTTGACGCGGCGCTGAAGGCAAAACTGCACAAAGGCACAGACGAGGACAAAGAAATTATCGATGCCTTGTATTTGTTTTCGGGCGACCAATATGTGGTGTATTCGGGCGACGACCTAGAGTACATAGATGCGGGTTATCCCAAAACCATTAGGGACAGCTTGGCGCAAGACTTGGGCATTACTGACACTTTGCCCGCATTGGTTCACTTGGGCATCGACGCGGTATTTAGCGGAAGCGATGCGAAGTTTTATTTCTTCAAAGATGAGCAATATTTTGTGAGTGGAGCAGGTACTACTCTAGCCAAGGTCAAGGACATTTGGGCAGGCAAAGACAACAGCTTTACGGCAGGCGATGGCACCATAAACACTGCCTTTATTGCCCCCGGTGGCTACTTGTATGTGCTCAAAGGTAACGAGTATATTCGCTATGCCCACCCTGACGATGAGTTTATGGCAGACGACCACCCGCAGCTCATCACCGACTTGTGGCGCGACTTACCTGCTCAGTTCCAAGCGGGCGTAGCCCATGCATTTGTGTTTGAGGGCAGGACCTACCTCACCAAGGGCGATCAGTATATACGCTATAGCCAAATGCCTTACCACTGCATGGACAAAAACTTTCCGCAAAATATGTCGGATCGTTGGGGGGCTTGTCACGCAGACTATTTGCTGACCGACCTCAAGGCAATTGCTCGGATGAAGCACTTGAGCCAGATGTATCAGTTTGAGGAGCAAACCCTGAGCAGCTTTTTGCACAAAGCGCAAGGCTACAAAAAAACGCCTTACCAAACCTTGGCGGGCTTGTTTGACTGGGACGTGGAACAAGTAAAATGGCTGAAACGCCACCAAGTATTTTTAGACCATCGCCTGAAAACCAGCGACTTCGAAGAGCACTTCGACCTAGAAATGGTGTTGCGCATGGTAGATATTTTTGCCGTGACCAACCAACTAGGGGTAAAACCTGCGGATGTGTATGAAAACGTGTGGACAAAGCTGTACAAAAGTTCCGATGTAAAGCTAGACGAAGTAGTAAACGAGTTGTACAAATACTTGGGCGCGCTCAACAGCCCTCAAGACTGGGAAAAGCTAGAAGCCAAGCTACACAACGAGCTCAACGTGGCAAAACGCGATGTGTTGGTGCCTTATGTGATCCACCACGACGCCAACCTAGACAACGCCCGCGACTTGTACCAAAGCTTATTGATTGATGTGGAAATGGGCAGTTGTGGGGTAACTTCACGCGTAAAAGAAGCCATTGCCGCTACTCAGTTGTACTTCCACCGTTACTTTATCAGCCTAGAGGCGCCTACTCCCGAAAACGATGACGAGAACGGGCAAGTAAGGGAACAACAAGTAAAACAACGCTTGAAGAAGTGGTGGGAATGGATGAAAAACTACCGCGTGTGGGAAGCCAACCGCAAGGTGTTTTTGTATCCTGAAAACTACATTCGCCCTGAGCTACGCGATACCAAAACCCCTGCCTTTGCCCAAATGGAAGACGACTTGCAACAGGGCGAGGTAACCGAAGACTTGGTGCTGAAGGCATACAAAAAATACATTGACGAATACACCACCGTTTCGGGCTTGACCATTTGCGGGGGCTATGTATACGACGATGCCATCAACGAAGCCGACAAAAACCTGGTGCTATTTGGCTACACCAAGAGCGATCCGCGCGTGTATTATTACCGTTTGGCTACTTTTTACAACGGCGATACCGACGGCGCTTTGTGGGGACCTTGGCTCGAAACCAACATTCAGATAGAATCCGACAAGGTGTACCCCGTGTTTGCCTTTGGCAAGGTGTTTTCGTTTTGGACGCGCACCGAAAAAGAACTCGAAGGCGCCAGCGAAGGCACAGTAAAAGCCGTGGGCGATTCGGAAGACAAGTCTATTACCTCTAACGGAGCTGCCGACCATGTGGTAAAGGTGTTTTATTCTTATTATAACCTGAACAAAGAATGGGCAGTGCCCCAAACCTTGAGGGTGAAAAAGGAGCTCTTGATAAGAGAAACGCCGCGTACTAAAGAAGCCAAAGACTCGGCTACCTTGGCTAACCCTGTGGCTTACTCTAACACCATATCAAACGTAGAGCTTGCCGTAGAAAAGGCGACCACTCGCGACGACAACGACCACGAAAATATCTTGATTAGATGCAGCTATTGGGTGGGCGACCCTCGCTTGGTAGAAGCCGTGATTAAAAACTCGGAGCAGGTGTTGCGCAACTATGGCATTGGTATTTCGCTCGATGATGCCAAAAAGCAAGTAGAGCATAAATACCAGTCGTTTTACCTGACTCAAGGGCTCGACAGTGGTAGAGAAACCGACGTAAGCGAACTTGCCAAGTTTGCCATCAACGATGGGCGAGAGGTGTTTGAACGCATCATGGCAAGCAGCGAAAACTTTGACGAAGTGACGAGTAGTATTTTCTTGAACACCGCCAAAGATGCTACTAACAACCATTGGTTTAGCTTTGATTACAAAGAAGCCAGTTTCTTGTGCAAGCCTACCGAGTCGTCAACTGACTTTAACGAGCAATCGCATTTATTGGCGAACCTGAACAACTTGCCTGAGGGCATTACCTCGGTAGATGCCATTACCAAAGGACCCGACGGACACCTTTATTTGTTTGCGGGTGACCAGTTTTACCAAAGCAACGAAACCAATAAGGGCTTGGATGAGTGTACTTGGGATATTGAAGCAAAAAATAATACCAGTCGCTGGGCGCTTGGGCATTCTCAAATAAGCCGCACGGGGCAGGTAGACAGTGTTTGGACAAGAGAAAATGGCAACACCCACATGAGCTTGGGCAATGAGTACATTACCTACAAAGGCGATGACTTTGAGGTAGCAGAAAGTGCCCCAAGTGCGCTGGATAGCTTGCCTTTTGGCTGGACAAAGTTTGATGCGGCATTTGAACTTCCTAATGACACAGATGAAGGGATTGGCTATGGTTTCTTAGGAGATCAATACAAAACCACGGAAGATTCGGGAGATGGAGAGCCTATCAAGGATCGTTGGTGGAAAGAAGGGGTAGATGCTGCTTTTGTGTGGGACGAAGGAGCGAACGAGAGGATTTACTTGATTGTAGGTGATCAATATTACCGTTACTCTGGTATTGGGGTTCTTGAGTCGGGATCAAACTCTGGCACAGTAGGAGCATTATTGCAAGATTTGGGATATGCCAACACCAGCAATGCAACCTATATTGCCATAAAAGATATGTTGATAAAAAATGCCACCATATCAGCAAGTAACAGCACCCGTCTATATTTTACCACCTTGGATGGTGAAGAGTATTTATATGCTAAATCAAATAGTGGTGGCACATTGAACTTGGTAGACTCGAGTGTGGTAGATGCTGATGTTACATTGCCAACAGGATACAGGGTATTTACAGCCAATGGAAGAAAACTGGCAGCTTTTGCCGCTGTGGAAAATGGAGTCAGCAAAATTCACGTTTTTTACAATGGAAAGTATCTTAAGAAAGATGCTACGATTAGTCTGAGAGATTATGATTGGAACAATGCACAATCCATCAAAAGTGTTTGGGGTACCATATCAAACGCCAACAACATCCAAAAGGGCGGACGCATGGACGCCACTTGGCTAAAAGATGGCAAGCTGTATATGACCTCAGGCAACCAATATGTGCGCTATACTTTGTTCAGTGATGACTCTATCCCCAAAGTGGTAGACAGTGGTTATCCAAGAGCCATCACAGGCAACACCGAAGACTTACCCAACTGGGATAAGATTGATGCGGCTTTCCATAAAAGTGGCACTACTTACTTCTTTGACAATACTGCTAGGAAGTATGTAACCTCGGCAGACCTAAATGATGAGCAAAGCATCAAAGACCGATGGGGTAAAGTGCCTAATAAGTTTTTAGAAGCTGGCAAAAAAATAGATGCGGCAGTTGCCCACGATGGCGCCTTGTTCTTGTTTGCCAATGGTCAATACGTGCGCTATACGCTGAAGGGTGATAAAACAATAGACCTCCTGACAGACGATGGTTACCCCAAAGCCATGGGCGAAAACGTGGACGGTTTCCCAAGGCAGGCAATTACTGCCGCCTTTACGCAAGACAGCAACCAAGCAGATGCTCCCGCCAAGCCTTATTTGTTTTACCAAGTGGGCGGCACCACCATGTACGCTGCTAAAGGCGCGCCAGTGGGCAAACCCGTAGAAGGCAATTGGTTTAACGTGCCCAAGGGCTTTTTGACTGGGCTAAAGGCAGGGTTGAACGACCAAGACAAGATGTATTTGTTTGGCGATGTGAAAAACGCGGAGGGCGAAAAAGTAGGCGACTACATTGAATATGACAAAGCGGGCGAAGATGCCAACCTGCCCAACGAAAAACTAAGCAGCAAGTACGACGTCATTCGCATTACTTCTAGTACGGGTACCGAGCTCAACAAAAAGCTGTTTTATCAAGATGGTTTAGATGCTTTGCTGAGCCTGGAAACGCAGGGCATAAACGAGACGCCTAAGTTTAGCTTGACCCAGTCTGACTCTACCACCATTAGGTTAGAACAAGGAGAGGTGAACGAAGAAAGGGTGCCTTTGGAAGAGGGCTTAGACTACCAAAGCGCCAACAGTATTTACTACTGGGAGATTTTCTTCCACGCGCCTTACCTCATTGCCCAAACCCTGAACACGGGGCAAAAGTTTGACGAGGCAAAAAAATGGTACGAACACATTTTCGATCCATCGGCGGGCGAAGCAGCTACCCAAGGTTTTTGGCAGTTTTTGCCTTTTCAACAAGAAGGCACCAACAAGATCAAGGATTTGGTGACACAGTGGGGAGTTGTAGAACCTGCAATTGACCAACTCACAGATTTGGTAAGCCCTGAGGACTTGGCAACCATGCAAGCCGAAGTAGACGCCTTGGCACAACTCGCCGAAGAACTCAACGGCAGACAATTGCCCGAAGGACACTGGCCAACGGCAGAAACCTTGAGGGCTAAAATCAGTGAGCTGGAGAACGACAGCACTACTTCGCAGGATTTAAAGACCAAGCTCAAGAAGTTGATCAATGACTTGAATGCGGCACAAACTGCCTACGAAAAAACGTCGGTGGGGCAAATTCGCCAATACCTCAACGATCCTTTTGACCCGCATGCTATAGCAGCGTTGCGTACTCCTGCCTACCAAAAGGCGATTGTGATGGCGTACATCGACAACTTGATAGACTGGGGCGATATGTTGTTTAGGCAATACACCCGCGAGTCGATCAACGAAGCGCGCATGCTCTATGTGTTGGCGTATGACTTGTTGGGCGAAAAGCCCCAAAACATGGGCAAACGCCTGTTGTCGGAAGCAAAAATGTACAGCGAGTTGGAAAACGACGAAGAAATGTACGAGTTGCTGCTCGACATAGAGAACAATGCCGACAATAGTGCACCAGGTGGCGCGGGTACGCCCAACGACACCATTCTGAACCCTTATTTCTTTGTGCCCGAAAACGAATTGTTTATCGAGTATTGGAATAGGGTAGAAGATCGCCTGTACAAAATTAGGCATTGCCTCAATATTTTGGGCATCAAGCAAGAGCTGCCCCTGTTCCAACCTCCTATAGACCCTATGGCGTTGGTAAATGCTGTAGCAGGTGGCGGTGGCTTAAGTGCTGCCTTGGACAATATGGCGGCGCCCGTGCCTCACTACCGCTTTACTTATATGCTAAGCAAAGCCCGTGAGCTTACAGGCAAGGTGACCCAGTTTGGCAACGACTTGCTGGGCACTATAGAGAAAAAGGACGCCGAAGAACTCAGCATTTTGCAAAACAAGCAAGAAGCGCTCATTCTTGACCTGAACACCCAGATCAAGGAAAACCAAATTGCCGATGCCATCGAGAACATCAAAAATCTCGAAGAAAGCAAACGCAGCGCCGAAGACCAGAAAAAGCACCACGAAGACCTCAAAAAAGACGGAATGCTCTCGAGCGAGCAAAACCAAATCCGTTTGATGACAGTGTCGGCTGGTATCCAAGCGGCTGGAGTGTTGGCTGACATTGTGAGTGGTTTGTCTTATGTAGTACCTCAAGTAACCGCTGGCCCATTCAGTTTTGGGGTTACCTCAGGAGGACGCAACATAGGTTCTATGCTAGAGCAATTTGCGAAGGCAGTGTCAGGTGCCTCGGAGCCTTTGAGCACCTTGGGCGAAATATTTGGTATGCAAGCCCAGTTTGAGCGTATGGAGCAAGATTGGGATTTACAAATCTTGATGTCGACCAGCGAAATCAAACAGCTTGAGCACCAAATAGCCAGCGCCCAACTGCAAAAAGAGATTGCCGAACGCGAGCTTGAAATTCATAAAAAGGACATGAAAAACAACGAAGACGTTGCCCGCTTTATGAAGGAAAAGTTCTCGAACGAACAACTCTACGGTTGGATGGCTGGCAAGCTATCAGGTATGTTTTACCAAACCTACAAGCACGCCCACGACTACGCCAAACAAGCCGAGCGCGCCTTCCAGTTTGAGACAGGTAGCAAAATGGCAGACGTCAATTTTGTGCGGGGCATGTATTGGGACAGCACCCGTAAGGGTTTGCTTTCGGGCGAAAAGCTGGATTTGGACTTAGACCGTATGGAAAAAGCCTACATCGAACAAGACAGCCGCAGTATGGAAATTACCAAAAACATATCGCTGTTGAAACTCGACCCGCTCGCTTTCTTGCAGCTCAAAAACAAGGGCATGTGCGAGTTCCGCCTCAACGAAGCTTTGTTTGACTATGACTTCCCAGGGCACTACAACCGCCAAATCAAGACCATCTCGTTGGCGTTTGACATAGGCGAGGGGCAAACCATCAATGCCACCCTTACCCAGTTGAACAACAAGGTGGTAATGGAGCCCGATGCCAAGGCAGTGAAGTACTTGCTGAACCCTGTAGAGGAGCAACCAAGTAGCATTCGCACCGACTGGAAGGTAAACCAACAAGTGGCTTTGTCTTATGTAGACGAGTACACCGAGAACAATGGCATGTTTGAGCTCAACTTTGCCGACGAACGCTACTTGCCGTTTGAAGGCACGGGCGCGGTGTCGTCGTGGCGACTAGAGCTGGGCGGCAAGCACGGCGACTACAACCTGAACGACTTGCTGGATGTAACCGTGAAGCTGCGCTATACTGCCGACCAAGGTGGCGAAAACTTTGCCGCCGCAGTAAGGGGCGCGCTCAAGCCTTACGAAACCGCCAGTTTCTTCGACTTGGCGTACAACTTCCCCGAACAATGGAACGAGCTTATGCTGGGCGATGGCAAGGAAATGACCTTGAACATTAGCCGCGACATGTTCCCCGGTATGGCAAGCGCCCGCATCATGGGCATATTTGTGAGGTACCAATACGAAGGTGACAAAACTGCCACCTTTAGCCTCAATGATGCCTACAACTTGGGCAACAACAAATATGTAGATGCGGCTGGGCTAAGCATTGCCAAAAACGGTACGGCTTGGAAGTTTGCCGTCAAAGGTGACAAAACTGCCATCAAAAACGCTGAGATGGTAGTGGTGTATAAGGCGAAGGTTTAGGTGATAGTTGGTAGTCGGGAGTCGCTGACGCATGTGCTATAAAATTTCCACTAAGGAATTGACCAAAGGGAGTCTTTAGACTTGCGCTACGCTTTGCTTGTCATGTTGACAAGGGAGGTATCACCTGGAAAACGACTACCCACCCCTACTTGCATTTTCTCAAATTTAATAATTTCACGCCTGGCAGGGTCAAAAACCTGTCAGGCTTTTTTAAACATACAACCCATGTTGAAGAAAAGAAAAAAACGCAAAAAGGCGGAAAAGGAAGCGGCGGCTAAAGCGGGTGCCGATGCCCCCAAAACCAAAAAGCGCAAAAGCGCGGGTGACAAGGGCGGCGATGGCGACGGTGAGGGCAGTCAGCGGCGCGCCGAACGCGCGGGGAGCGAAGACCCCAAACCTGTGACCAAGGGCAAAAAGCCCAAATATGACATAGGCAAGGGGCGCAGTGTGTACCCCAGCAAAGACGAAAACGGCAAAACCGTGTATTTGCCCACCGAGAGCGACGCTTCGGATTTAGAAAAAGCCAAGGGGCTGTTTGTGAGCGACGAAGATGCCTTGGGCGACAAACCAGGCAAAGAACTGGTAAAAGACGGCAAGCCTAAATTTGATATTGGCAAGGGACGCAGTATTTACCCCAGCAACAACGCCAAGGGCAAAACCGTGTATTTGCCCAAAAAGAGCGAGGCAACCGACGCCGAAAAGCGGGCGGGCTTGTTTGTAGACGATGCCGCCGCTGAGGGCGATGCAAAAGGGCAAAGCTTGCAAGCGGGGCTCAAGCCTAAAAAAGACTTGGGCAAGGGGCGCGAGATTCACCCCGCCAAAAACGCGAACGGCAAGTGGAATTGCTACATTTGTTGTGAGAGTAAGAAGAGTCCGTTATCTTAGTTATTATGAAACAATATGATAAGGAATTT